>NZ_JAAGNB010000635.1:0-3129 GCF_010550475.1 Amycolatopsis sp. SID8362 | reverse complement strand
CGGGGCGGCACTTTCACGTGAAAGTGCCGCCCCGCCGCGCGCCGGGCGGATCTCCCGACTCGCGACTTTCGGGGGTGTGCCGGGTTTGCCCGCACCGACACACTGTGCGTGCCGGTGCGGTGACCAAGGGTTCCCGCCGGACCTCCATCCGTGCGGCGTGAGGAGATCCTCCGATGGTGTCAAGGTCCCTGTCCCGGCTCGCCCTCGCGGCGACCGGGGTCCTGCTCACCACCCTGCTCGGCGGCACCGCCACCGCGCAGCCGGCGGACACGCCGGTCTTCTGGCGCGTGCCGGCGACCGCCGCCCAGGCGCAGGCGCTGACCGAAGCCGGTTTCGACGTCGAGGAAGGCGACGCCGGTGCGGTCTACGTCGTCGGCGGCCAGGGCGTCGCGAACCAGCTGCGGGCGCGCGGCTTCCGGCCGTCGTTCTTCGACACCGTCTACAAAGAACTCCCGGCGCAGGGGAACGCGCTGGCGGCCGACACCTACTACGGCGGGTACCGGACGGTCACCGCGCACGAGAACCACCTCGCGCAGGTCGCTTCCGCGCACCCGGACCTGGCCACGAAGTACACGATCGGCCAGTCGTGGAAGAAGACCAAGGGCCAGGGCGGCCACGACATCCAGGCGCTGTGCCTAACAAAGAAGCAGGCCGGCGACTGCACGCTGTCGACGACGTCGCCGAAGCCGAAGTTCTTCCTGATGGCCCAGATCCACGCGCGCGAGCTGTCCACCGGCGAGCTCGCTTGGCGCTGGATCGACTACCTCGCCGACGGCTACGCGACCGACGCCACCGCGAAGTCCATTTTGGACACGACCGAGGTGTGGGTGGTGCCGATCGCCAACCCCGACGGCGTCGACATCGTCGCTTCCGGCGGCAACTCGCCCAAGCTGCAGCGCAAGAACGCGAACAACAGCCGCGGCGGCTGCACCGGCACGAACATCGGCGTCGACCTCAACCGCAACTCCACGTTCAAGTGGGGCGGCGACTCGAACTCCGCGTGCTCGGAGACCTACCAGGGCGTGAGCGCGGGGTCCGAGCCCGAGGTGCAGGCGCTGGAGAAGCTGGCCCGCGCGATCTTCCCGGACCAGCGCGGCACCGGCGACAACGACCCCGCGCCGGCCACCGCCAAGGGCACGATGATCACGCTGCACAGCTACGGCAACGACATCATCATCCCGTGGGGCTTCACCCAGGCCACCTCGCCGAACGACGCGCAGTACCGCAAGCTCGGCGCCAAGTACTCGGCGTCCAACGGCTACCTCGTCGGCACCAACGAGGAAACCGTCGGCTACGACACGACCGGCACCACCGACGACTTCACCTACGGCGAGCTCGGCGTCGCCAGCGTGACGTTCGAGGTCGGCAGCTCGAGCGGCACCTGCGGTGGCTTCCTGCCGAAGTACACCTGTGTCGACAGCACGTTCTGGCCGAAGAACAAGGGCGCGCTGATCACGGCCGCGAAGGCCGCGGCGGCGCCGTACCAGCAGTAGTTCAGGGCCGACAGGCGTAAACGCAGTTCTGCGGACGCGGGGATTCGAGCACTTCGACGTGCCGGAACCCCGCGTTCGCGAGCATTTCGCGGGCTTTTTCGGTGCCCCACATGGCACCCAGCGCGGCGCCGCCTTCGGCCAGCGATGTCGTCGTGCAGTACATCAGGCTGATCGAGTAGCACAGCGCGGCCAGCGGGTTCCCGACGTTCTTGGCGACGTCGCTGGAGAAGTTCGTGTCCACCATGAAGAACAGGCCGTCGCCGGCCAGCGCTTCCCGGACCCGCCGCAGCACGACGTCCGGCCGGTCCTGGTCGTGCACGGCGTCGAACGCGGTGATCACGTCGTAGGGCGGGTCGGCGGCCAGCTCGGCGGCGTCCCCGACGGCGAACTCGGCGTTCGGCAGGTCGTGGGTGAGTTCCCGGGCCTGCTCGACGACGCCGGGGTTGATGTCGAGCCCGGTGAACCGCGACGCGGGGAACGCCCGCGCGGCGACGGCGATGGCGTTCCCGGTGCCGCAGCCGAGGTCGAGCACGCGCGCCCCGGCGGTGAGCCGCTCGTTCAGGCCGGGCACCGCGCCGAAGAAGCCGTCGACGAGGTGTTCGCGGTAGATGTGCTTCCAGCTGTCGCCGGTTTTCGCGCCGAGGGTCTCGAGGTAGGGCCCGTACGCCGACCGCGGGACGCCGCCGCCTTCGGCGAACGCGCGTTCCAGGTCGGGAAGGATGCCGGTGAAGGCGCTCAGGGTGAGCAGGGACGGCATCAGGTTCGACGCCGTTTCGCCGAGCAGGAACTTCGCGTGCTCGGGCGGGAAGGTGTACTCGCCGGCGTCGTGGGTGAAGATGCCGCCGGTGACCATGGCCCCGAGCCACTCCCGGACGTAACGCTCGTGCAGCCCGGCGCGTTCGGCCAGCCCGGCGCTGGTGGCGGGGCCCTGCGCGGCGGCTTCGAAGAGCCCGGTGCGGTGGCCGACGCCGATCAGCATGGTGAGCGCGCTGCCGGTCATGGTCGCCGTCAGGTGCGCGGCGAAGTCCTGTTCCTCCATGGGATGAGCCTAGGATGCGGCGCCGCGGGTCGTGAGTGTTCAGTCGGGTTCTAACCCGACCAAACACTCACGACCCCGGCGGTCAGGCTTCCTCGTTCTCCAGGCCCGCGTCGGCGAGCACCGCGTAGACCCGGCGACGGGCGTCGGCGAGGATCTTCTTCACCTCCGCCACCTGCGCTTCGGTGCCGCTGTGCCCCACCTGGGCCGCCGCGCCGGACAGCTCGCCCAATGCGTGCCACAGGGTCGCGAAGCGGTCGGCGTTCGGCTCCTCCTCGGGCTCGCCCCACAGCTCGGCGAACTCCGCCTCCCGCCCGGCGACGTGCTCACGGCCCGCGTCGGTCAGCTCGGCGACGCGGCGGCCGCCCGTCTCGACCGTGTGGACCAGGCCTTCGTCCTCCAGCTGCTGCAGGATCGGGTACACCGAGCCGGGGCTCGGGCGCCACCGCTCGTTCGTGCGGCGGCGGATCTCCTGCATCAGCTGGTAGCCGTGCATCGGCTCCTCGGCGAGCAGCGCCAGCACGGCCGGGCGCACCGGACGCGCCGGCGGCCGTCCGCCGCGGAACTCCCGGACCCGCTGCCACGGGCCGCCACCGCCCC
>NZ_JAAGNB010000584.1:0-5815 GCF_010550475.1 Amycolatopsis sp. SID8362 | reverse complement strand
CCCGGCGCGGGCTCGGTGATCGTCGTGGTCGGCACGGACGCGCCCCTGCTGCCGGGGCAGTGCACGGCGCTCGCCCGGCGCGTCCCGCTCGGCCTCGCCCGCACCGGCACGACCGGCTCGCACTTCTCGGGCGACCTGTTCCTCGCCTTCAGCACCGCGAACCCCGGCGCGCTGACGAGCGCTTTCCCGCGCACCACCGACGCCGAGTACGAAAGCCTCCGGTTCGTGCCGTGGGGCCGGATCGACCCGTTCTTCGAAGCGGTCGTGCAGGCCGTCGAGGAAGCCGTGCTCAACGCGCTCGTCGCCGGCCGGGAGATGACCGGCCACCGCGGGCACCGCGCGCCCGCGTTGCCGATCGCGCACTGGACGGGTCCCTGACGGGGTCGTTCTCGGTGATCATCCCGATGTCCCGCGCCGAACCCGGCAATACGGTCGAAGCATGCGAAAAACGCTCGCCGCCGGGCTCACCGGCGTCCTCCTCCTGACCGCCGTCCCCGCCGCCTCGGCCGCCACGCCGCTCCGGCTGCCCGCGCCCACCGGCCCGTACGCCGTCGGCAGCACCGACTTGCACCTCGTCGACCACGCCCGGCCGGACCCGTGGGTCGCGGGCACGACCCGGGAGCTGATGATCACCGTCCGGTACCCCGCGCGGCCGGGTGGCCCCCAAGCGCCCTACCTGACCCCCGGGGCCGCCGGGCCGGTGGCCGAAGAGGACGCTCGCCTGCTGGGCATCCCGGCGGACCGGCTCGGCTACACCTTCCCCACGCACGCCCGCGCCGGCGCGCCCGCCGCCGGTGGGCCGCGGCCGGTCGTGCTCTATTCGCCCAGCGCGAAGTACCCGCGTTCGGTCGGGACGGCGCTGCTCGAACAGCTCACGAGCGAGGGCTACGTGACGGTGGCGATCGACCACACGCACGAACCGGCGGCGGTGGAGTTCCCCGGCGGCCGCGTCGAACGGCGGGCGCTGCCGTCCGGCCCGGACGCGGGCAAGCAGCTCATCGCGACCCGGGTGGCCGACACCCGGCTCGTCCTCGACGCGCTGGAAACCCTGGCCAGGGGCGGGAATCCCGACGCCGAGCAGCGGGAACTGCCGAGGCTTTCCCTCGACCTCTCGCGGACCGGCATGTTCGGCCACTCCGGCGGCGGCTTCACCACCGGCGAGACGATGGTGTCCGACCGGCGCGTCGACGCGGGCGCCGACCTCGACGGCAGCATGGCGTACTCCCAGTCGAACCGCGACTACGGCCGGATCGCCACCGAAGGCCTCGACCGGCCGTTCCTGCTGCTGAGCGCGGGCGACCACAGCGCCGCGTCCGACGGTTCGTGGCAGGAGTTCCTGAGCCACCAGCGCGGGCCGGTCCGCGAACACCACCTGCCCGACGGCGAGCACTTCAGCTACACCGACTACCAGGTGCTCCTCCCCCAGCTCGGGCTCGACCCGGGGTCGATCGCGCCGTACGTCGGCACGATCGACCCCGGCCGCAGCCTGGCCACCCAGCGCGCGGTGCTGAGCGCCTTCTTCGCGCGCTACCTCCGCTAGTCACCTTCGGGTCCACTGCTGGTTGGCGCCGCCGCCGCACGCCCAGAGGATGATCTTCGTGCCGTTCGCGGTGGCGGCGCCGCTCGCGTCCAGGCACAGCCCGGACAGCGCGTTGGTGACGGTCCCGTTCGCGTTCAGCGTCCACTGCTGGTTGCGCTGGCCGTTGCAGTCCCAGATCACGACGGCCGTCCCGTTGGCGGTGCCGTTGTTGTACGCGTCCAAGCACTTCGTGCCGTTGACGACGAGCTGGCCGCGCACCGGCGCCCACGTCTGGTTCGGCCCGGCGGCGCAGTCCCACAGCTGCGCCTGGACGCCGTTGGCGATGCTGTTGTCGTTCACGTCGAGGCAGCGGCCCGACTGCGTGCCGACGACCTGGACGCCGTCGGTCCCGGGCAGCGGCAGCACCGCGACGTCGGTGACCGGCGGTGGCGTACCCGTGAGCTTCAGGGTGTTCGTGCCCTTGCCCAGGGAGACCACTGCCGAGACGCTCTTGGCCGCTCCCCCGGTCGCCGGGAAGGCGAGGGCGGTCGGCTGCTGGCCGTTCACCGCGAGGGTCGCGGTCTGCGCGGCGGTCGCGCTGTAGGTGAAGGTCGCCACGGCCAGCCCGGTCGCGGCCGCGGTGACCGTCGTGCCGTGCGCGGCCGCGGCGTCGGTGCCTTCGACGGTCAGCAGCACCGAGTCGCCGGCCGGCACGCTGACGCTGTAACCGGTGCTGTAGCTGCCTTCGTCGGCGGCGGCCCACAGGTTCCGGACCCGGGCCGCGGCCGGCGTCAGGCCGAGATCGGCCCAGCGCGCGGTCATCGTCGCCGCCGACGACGTCCGGTTGAGCAGCAGCACCGCGCGTTTGCCGGTACCGCTCAGGACTTTCCCGTAGACCTGCAGCCCGGCGGCGTCCTCGGCGACCTTGACCCCTTGCAGGCCACGGGAATCCTGGTCGACGGCGATGACTTCCCGGTTCTTGAGGATGTTCGCCGTCTCCGCGCTCATCGTCGCGAGGTTGTTGCCCGCCAGCAGCGGCGCCCCGGAGACCGCCCACATCCCGAACTCGGTCCGGCCCTGCGCGGCGGACAGGCCGGGCATCCCGACGGTCAGCATGTCGGGGTCGTTGACGTACCCGGTGTGCTGCGAGACGGGGTGCTGCGCCTGGTCGAAGTTGGTGAGCGCCTGCGGCAGGGTCGCGGTCTGGCCGTAGTAGATGATGTCCGTGCTGGTGCGCCACATCGGGGCCGTGCCGGGCCCCCAGTTCCACGGGTTCTTCTTGCCCCAGTCGCAGATCGACAGCGCGAGCGTCCGCCCGGTCTGCGCGGTCGCGGCCCGGTTGGCGTCGCTGATCGCCCGGTAGGTGCTCGCCGGGTCGAGCCCCTCGGCGTCGCCGCCGCACCAGTCGACCTTGACGAAGTCGAAGCCCCAGCGCTGGAACTGCAGCATGTCCTGCAGGTAGTGGCCCTCGCTGCCGGACCCGGGCGCCGCGGGGCGGCCGGTCGGGTAGTAGTAACCGCACCCGTCGCGCCCGGCGTCGGTGTAGATCCCGGCCTTCAACCCCTTGCTGTGCAGGTAATCCGCGATCGCCGACATCCCGCCGGGCCACTCGGCGGTGTCGACGGTGATGTTGCCGGCGCTGTCGCGGGTGCCCTGCCACCAGCCTTCGTCGATGTTGACGTAGCTGTAGCCGGCGTCCTTGAGACCCGAGGACACGAGCGCGTCGGCCTGCGCCTTGATGACCGAGTAGTCGATCTTCGCGGCGAAGGTGTTCCACGACGCCCAGCCCATGACGGGCGGCGGCACGGCCACCTCCGCCGCGACGGCGACCCCGGCCGCCGGCACGACTCCGGCGAACGCCAGGACCACGGACAGCAACCAGCGCAGCTTCACGGCATCGCTCCGACCTCGTCGGCAGAATGTTAACGCTAACAAGCGTTGTCCGGCTTGCATTCTGAACGGCGCGGCGATCGGCCGTCAAGCGGCGAACGGCGGAACTACCGCCGGACGGCACCCGCCTCCCCGTCGGCGATGACGAAGCTCGCCCGGGTGCTCACCGGCGCTCCCGGCCGCGAAACGTAGTCGACCACGCGGTAATCCGCCGTCCACTCCGTCCGCGTGACGACGTTGCGGACGTACCCCCGCTTCCGGTTGACGAACTTGAGGTGCGGGTTCTCCCGCAGCTGCACGGCGTCCCCCGCGTTCTGCTCGACGCCGTCGCCGCCCGAAGTGATCGACGTGCCCACGAGCTCGGTGCCCACCGTCGCCGACGCCGGGTTCGCGAAGTCGGCTTTGATGTCGGCGACGTAGCTCGCGTGCACGTCGCCGGTGATCACCACCGGGTTGCTCGCCTTCGCCAGGTGGTCGCGGACGAAGTCGCGCTCGGCCGGGTAGCTGTCCCAGGCGTCGTCGCTGAAGCTCTGCTCCGGGCCCGCGGTGAAGTCGCGGGCGGAGAAGAACACCTGCTGCGCCAGGATGTTCCACCGCGCGGTCGGGCCGGCCAGGTTGCCCAGCAGCCACGCCTTCTGCGCGGCGCCGAGGATCGTGCGGTCCGGGTCGAGGCGCTGCTGCGGCGACACCTCCTGGTCGTCGCGGAACTGCCGGGTGTCGAGCAGGTGGACGTCGGCGAGGTCGCCGAAGGTGAGCCTGCGGTGGATCCGGATGTCCGGGCCGGCCGGGCGCTGGGCCCGCCGCAGCGGCATGTGCTCGTAGTAGGCCTGGAACGCGGCCGCGCGGCGCTGCCGGAACACCGCCGGGTCCTGGTCGGGTTCGGTGTCGGGCTGGGAAATGTCGCCGGCCCAGTTGTTCTCCACCTCATGGTCGTCGAACACGACCGCCCACGGGAACGCGGCGTGCGCGGCCTGCAGGTCCGGGTCGGTCTTGTACTGCGCCAGCCGGGTGCGGTAGTCGGCGAGGGTCCAGATCTCGGCGGCGGGCGCGTGTCCCCGGCCGATCGTGCCCTGGGCGCCGCCTTCGTAGATGTAGTCGCCGAGGAACGCGACCAGGTCCAGGTCTTCCTCCGCCAGGTGCCGGTAGGCGGTGTAGAAGCCCTCCGGGTAGTTCTGGCAGCTGGCGAAGGCGAACGCGAACCGGTCGGTCCGCGCGCCCGGCCGCGGCGCGGTCTTCGTGCGGCCCACCGGGCTCAGCTCGGACCCGGCCCGGAAGCGGTAGAAGTACTCGCGGCCGGGCCGCAGCCCGCCGACCTCGACGTGCACCGTGTGGGCCGCCTCGGGCCGGGCGAGTTCGGCACCCGCCGCGACGACGCGGTGGAACCGCTCGTCCTCGGCGACCTGCCAGCTCACCGGGACCGGCCGCGCGGGCATGCCCCCGTCGACCGCCAGGGGCTCGGGTGCGAGCCGCGTCCACAGCACCACGCCGCCGGGCAGCGGGTCGCCCGAGGCGACGCCCAGCGTGAACGGGGACCGGACCGGCGCGGACCCGGCGCCTTCCGCGGCCGCGGCGGGAACCCCGGACAGCGCGGCGGCGCCGAGCGCGGCCGTACCCGCGAGGAGGACCCGTCGTCGCGACGGTGTGCCTGCCATGTGTCACCTCTTCCGAAAAGACCGAATGCGGCCCTCAAGCTAAATTCGCCGGATGACCACGGTGCGACATCGTGGTGACCCGGTGGTGTACACCCGGATTGGTGATGGCGATCCCGTCAGATTCGGAGCGTGACGGCTAGCTTGCTAGCATGCTAGGGTCGGTCCGTGGGCGATGAAGACGTCAAGCAGTTCAACGTGTACCTGCCGGTCGGCTTGATCCGGCAGGTCAAGCACCGAGCCGTCGAAACGGAGCAGTCGCTGTCGGCGCTCGTCGCCGAAGCGCTGCGCGCCTACCTCCGGACCGAAGAGGAGCACTGACATGACGACCGAGGGCATCGACGTCGTGTACCTGGAGACGCACAACTGGGGCAAGGCGGCCAAGTTCTTCCAGGCACTGGGCTACGAAATCGACTTCGCGACCGACCACACCTCGGGGCTGCTCCGCAACGGCGACGGCCCGTACCTGTTCATCGCCGAGGTGCCCGAAAGCCGGGAACCGCGGCAGCAGGTCGTCTTCAAGGTGCCCGACGCGGACGCGTTCCGGGCCGACGACATCGTCGAGGTCGTCACCCCGTTCGAGGTCACCCACTACGGGACCCGCGAGATGACCGTCCGCGACCCCGACGGGCGGACGTGGACGCTGTCCGCGCCCGCGGCGGGCTGACGTGACCGCGCCGGACAGCACGGCGGTGCGCACAGCGTTGTGGCGGGCCCTGCACGTCGCGGCCGACCCGCCGCCGCACGTGTTCGCCGA
>NZ_JAAGNB010000541.1:0-4255 GCF_010550475.1 Amycolatopsis sp. SID8362 | reverse complement strand
TGCGACCCAGGCGCGGGCGAACGCGGCCAGGACGTCGGCGGCGCCCGCGTCCGGGGGCGGGGTGGCCGGGCGCGGGGCGCGTTCGGCGAGGTCGGCCAGTACGGCGAAGTACAGGGCGCGTTTGCCGGGGAAGTTGGAGTAGACCGCGCCGCGGGTGAGCTCGGCGCGGTCGGCGATGACGTCGATCTTGGCTTCGCGGAAGCCGCGGCCGGCGAACTCGTCGCGGGCGGCGGCCAGCACCTTGGCGCGGTTGCGTTCCTGGGTTTCCGCCCTGCTGAGCCTGACCATCGTCCTCCTTGCCGCGGTGTCGGGGATCAAGATACCGTGACCACTGAGATGACATGAACATCTGATCTGAACATCTGGAGTGGTGGATGACCCCCGAAATCGATCTCACGGACCTCGCGGTCCTCACCGACCCGTTCTCCGCCTACGACCGCGCGAGGGAACAGGGTGCGGTGGCCAAGCTGGTCATCCCCGGGTTCGGCCCGTTCTGGGCGCTGACCCGCTACGCCGAGGCGCGCGCGATGCTGGCCGACCCGCGGTTCGAGGTCCGGTCCGAGAGCTTCATGCGCCCGCCGGGCATCCCCGAGCACTGCCTCGAGTACATGCGCACCATGGCCGAGCAGGACGGACCCGAGCACCTGCGGCTGCGGCGGCTGGTCGCCCCGGCCTTCACCCCGAAGCGCGCCGCGCAGCTGCGCCCGCGCCTGGCCGCCATCACCGAGCGGCTGCTCGACGCGCTGCCCGCGCACGCCGAAGACGGCGTCGTGGACCTGGTGGCGCACTTCGCGCGGCCGTTGCCGATGGACGTCATCTGCGAGCTGGCCGGCATCCCGGAAGCCGACCGCCCGCGCTGGCGCGAGTACGGTGCCGCGGTCGCGAGCGGAGTGGGCCCGGACTTCGCCGCGGCCATCCCGGCGATCATCGAGGGCGCCAAGGAAGCCGTCGCGCGCAGCCGGGCCGAGCCGGGTGACGACCTCATCGGCGACCTCGTCCGCGCCCAAGACGACGACCGGCTCACCGACACCGAGCTGGTCACCCTGGTCTGGCACCTGGTCCTGGCCGGGCAGACGCCGGTGAACCTCGTCGCCAACGCCGTCGAAGCGCTGCTGCGGCACCCGGACCAGCTGAAACTGCTGCGCGCGGACCCGCGGCTGTGGCCGGGCGCGGTCGACGAGCTGATGCGCTTCTGCAGCCCGCAGCTGCTGACCACGCCACGGTTCGCGCGCGAGGACGTCGAGGTCGACGGCGAGGTCATCCGCGCGGGCGAGCGGGTGACGGCGGCGATGGTGGCCGCCGACCGCGACCCGCGGGCGTTCGACGGCGCCGACCGCCTCGACGTCACCCGGAAGGGGCCGGCGCAGCTGGGGTTCTCGCACGGCCCGCACTTCTGCCTCGGCGCGTCGATCGCCCGGGTGGAGACCGAGGTGGCGCTGTCGCTGCTCTTCGACCGCTATCCGGACCTGGCGCTGGCCGGTGACGTGCCCCGGGCGCCCGACGGCGGGACCTGGCGGCCGGCGAAGCTACCGCTGACGCTCTGAGACGAGCACTTCGATGCCGTCCAGGATCCGGGCCAGGCCGAAGCGGAAGGTGTAGCCCGGGTTCTCGGCGGCGTTGTGGGCTTCGCCCGCGGCCGTGCCGACCCGGGCGGAGATCGGGTGGTGCGCCGAGCCGGCGGCCGGGATTTCGGCCAGCACCGGCGCGGCGCGCTCCCACCACTGCGCGTCGGTCAGGCCGCTGGCGCGGACCAGGCGGGCGTTGTCGACCGAGCTGCGCGCGGTGGTCCGGACGAGGCCGGTGATCAGGCCGACCACGGCGTCCATCTCGACGTCGTCGAGGCCGATGCCCTCGACCGCGCGCAGCTCGTTCTCGTACTTGGCGAAGCTGTGCGGGCCCAGCGCCGAGCGGCTGGTGGTGACCTGCAGCAGCCAGGGGTGCCGGTGGAACAGCGCCCACTGCGCTTCGGCGACGGCGGTCAGCGCCTCGCGCCAGCCGAGGCCCGGCTCGGAGGCCGGGAGCTCGCCGTGGACGTGGTCGACCATCAGGTCGATCAGCTCGGCGCGGCCGGGCACGTAGGTGTAGAGCGACATGGGGGAGACGCCGAGCAGCTCGGCGACGCGGCGGATGGTGACCGCCTCGAGGTCGTCGGCGTCGGCCAGCAGCACCGCCGCGCGGACGACGTCGACGGTGCGCAGCTTCGGCTTGGGGCCGCGGCGCGGGGCCGGCGAGACGCCCCAGAGCAGCTCGATCGCCCTGCGCGGGTCGCCTTCGCCGTTGTCCTCGGTGCTCACACCGGCCATTGTGCCCACCCGTTCTTCGTACTTTGTACGGAGTTGTGCTATAGTCGTTCTTCGTACAACGTACAGAGTAAAGGGGGGAGCATGACTGCGCAGATCCACGCCGAGGGGGTCCGCAAGCGGTACGGCGACGCGTACGCGCTCGACGGGTTCGACCTGTCCGTCCCGGCGGGCACCCTGTGCGGCCTGCTGGGGCCGAACGGCGCGGGGAAGACGACCGCGGTGCGCGTGCTGTCCACGCTGCTGCGGCACGACGAAGGCGTCGCGCGGGTGGCCGGCTTCGACGTCGCGACCGAACCGGCGAAGGTGCGGTCGATGATCGGGCTGGTCGGCCAGCAGGCGGCGGTCGACGAGATCCTGTCCGGGCGGCAGAACCTGGTGCTGTTCGGCCGGCTGCACCACCTTGGCCGGCGCGAGGCCACGCGGCGGGCCGACGACCTGCTGGAGCGGTTCGGCCTGGCCGAGACGGGGCCGAAGCCGGTGTCGGCCTACTCGGGCGGCATGCGGCGGCGCCTCGACCTGGCCGCTTCGCTGCTGGCGGCGCCGCGGGTGCTGTTCCTCGACGAGCCGACGACCGTGCTCCTCACGACGCAGTACCTGGAGGAAGCCGATCAGCTGGCCGATCGGATCTCACTGGTCGAACACGGCCGCGTCATCGCCGAAGGGACGCCGGCGGAGCTGAAGGGCTCGCTCGGTGCGACCCGGATCGACCTGGTGCTGACGGATCCGGAGGTGGTCGGCCCGGCGACGGCGTTGCTGGCCCGCGTCACCGGTGCCGAGCCGGTCGCCGAGGAGCTGCGGGTCAGCGCGCCGGCCGAGCCGTCGATGCTGGCCGACGTCGTGCGCGAGCTGGCGGCGACCGAGCTGCCGTTCGCCGACGTGGCGCTGCGGCACCCGACGCTGGACGAGGTGTTCTTGGAGCTGACGGGGGTGGCGCGATGAGGTGGGCACTGGAAGACGGGTGGACGCTGACCCAGCGCTACCTCGCTCAGCTGGCGCGGCGCCCGGCCCGGCTGGCGACCGTGGTGGCGTTCCCGATCCTGATGGTGCTGATCTTCGCCTACCTGCTCGGCGGCGGGATGAGCGTGCCCGGCGGCGGCTCCTACCGCGAGTTCCTGATGCCGGGGATGTTCGCCATGACCATGGCGTTCGGGCTGTCGGGGACGATGATCGCCGTGCTGGACGACGCGGCGAAGGGCGTCACCGACCGGTTCCGGTCGCTGCCGATGGCGCCGTCGGCGGTGCTGACCGGAAGGGTGGCCGCGGACCTGGCGAACGCGGTACTGGCGCTGGTGGTGCTGCTGGGCTGCGGGTTCGCCGTCGGCTGGCGCCCGCACGGATCGCTCGCCGAGACGATGGCCGCGGTCGGGCTGCTGCTCCTGCTGCGCACGGCACTGGTCTGGGCGGGGATCTACCTGGGGCTGCTGACGTCGGACCCGTCCATGGTGACGCTCGCGCAGACCCTGGAGTTCCCGTTCGGGTTCCTCTCCAGCGCGTTCGTGGCGACCGCGACGATGCCGGCGTGGCTGGGAACCGTGGCGGAGTGGAACCCGTTGTCCTCGACGGTGACCGCCGCGCGGGTGTTGTTCGGCAACCCCGGCGCGGCCGGGACGTCCTGGGTGAGCACGCACCCGGTGCTGATGGCCGTGGTCTGGCCGCTGGTACTGCTCGCGGTCTTCGTGCCGCTGTCCGTGCGCCGATACGGGAGGCTGGGGAACTGAACGTCGACTTCACACCGGGGGAACCACCGCGGGCGGGACGGCTCGTCGTGGACGGCCGTGAGCTGTCCGTAGTGGACGGGCTCACGGAACTGCTGCGCGAACCGGACGGATTCTGGGGAACGGCCGCAACGGCGGCGCTGCGGCTGGTCGCCGCCGGGCGGCTGCTGCCGGGGGTGACCGCGGCCGGGTACGACGCCTGGCGCGTGGGTCCGCTGGAACCGGCGGAAGCCGCGT
>NZ_JAAGNB010000498.1:0-7811 GCF_010550475.1 Amycolatopsis sp. SID8362 | reverse complement strand
ACGACCTGCGCGACGACGACGCCGAACGAGCGCCCGACCTCGCCGAGGTGCTGGCCCGGCTGCGCACCGCGGGCCTGGTCCTCGACCGCGACCCCGTGCTCCCGGAGCTGCCGCGTCCGGTGCGCGAGCTGGCCGAGCGGTTCGTCGCGGAGGTGGCGGTGAACGCGTTGCGGCACAACGGTCCCGGCGTCCGCCTGCGGCTGGACGTCGAAGCGGGCGACGCGGTGACGATCACCGCGCGCAACCCGCTCAGGGGAACACCGCGCCCAGGCGGCGGCTACGGGCTGGCCGGCCTCGCGGAACAGGCCGGGGGCGCGTTGACGTTCGGCCCGCGGGACGGCGAGTGGGTCGTCAGCGTCGAGCTGCCAGCAGCTGCGACACGGTCACGAACCGGTAGCCGCGCTGCTTGAGCGCGTCGAGGATCGGCCCGATCGCCTGCCGGGTTTGCCCGCGCGCGGCATACATGGCGTGAAGCAGCACGATCGAGCCGGGCCGGACCTGGTCGAGAGTGGTCTTCTCGACGGCCGCGGCGTCCGGCGCGCCGTCGGAATCGGGCTCGACGTCCCAGGTGATCGTGGTCCGGTCGTGCGAGGCGAGGTAGTGGGGGAGGGCGAAGAGCTTCTTGCCGTTCGGCGGCCGGAAGAGGATTTCGCCGGTGTAGCCGGTGGTGCGGATGAGCGCGTCGGTCGCTTCGACCTCGTCGGCGACCCAGGCCGGCGTCACGCCGATCATGCGCTCGTGGCTGAAGCTGTGGTTGCCGATCTCGTGGCCGGCCGCCGCGATCGCGCGGGCGAGGTCCGGGTGCGCGGCGATGTCGCGGCCGATGAGGAAGAAGGTGGCCGGTGCCTGACGCTCGCGGAGCGTGTCGAGGATCGCCTGGGTGCCGGCCGGATCGGGCCCGTCGTCGAAGGTGAGCGCGACGACCTTCTCGCCGGTCTCGACGCGGTTCACGAGCGTGCCGAAGAACTGGAAGGTCCGCGACTTCGAGACTTCGAACAGCGTGACCGCGGCGGCGATGACCACCACCAGCAAGCTCGCCACGACGATGGCCCACTTCCGCGCGCGGCGGGATCTCAAGATCATGCGCGTCACCCTGGCCTCACCCGGGGAGACGAGGAAGCCGCGGAGGTACTAGTACCTCCGCGGCTTCCGTAAGACCGTCAGAGCGGGTTGAAGACGCCCAGGGGAGCGGTGCAGAAGGGGCCGCCGACGTACTCGGCCGCCGCGCCGGTGGGGGCGGGGCGAGAAGCGAGCTGGTCCGCGTACACCTCGGCGTCGTCGAGGGACTTGTAGCCCAGCGCCTCCGCCTCGGCCAGCGAGTAGATCCGGCGCGTGTTGTCCGAGACGCCCCAGATCAGCCGGTACCCCGGCGACGGCGCCGACAGGCAGGCTTCGAACAGCCGGGCCCCGTCGTCCGGGGACAGCCACGTCGTCAACCCGCGCGGGCCCAGCGGCAACGGCGTCTCGAAGCACGAGCCGATCCGGATCACGATCACGTCCATGCCGAACCGCGAGTGGTACAGGCTGCCCAGCGCCTCGATCGCCGCCTTGGAGACGCCGTAGTACGTGTCCGGGCGCGGTGAGGAGTCCGCCGGGAGGTCCTCGTCGTTGCGGCGGAAGCCGACCGCGTGGTTGCTCGACGCCAGGACCACCCGCGTGATCCCGGCCTGGCGCGCCGCCTCCAGGACCGTCTGCGTCCCGTTGATGTTGACGTCGAGGGTCGCTTCCCACGAGTTCTCGCGGCTGTGCCCGCCGAGGTGGATCAGCGCGTCGACGCCCTCGCACGCCGCGGCCATCGCCGCCGCGTCGGTCACCGAAGCCGTCACGACCTCTTCGGAGGCGTCCGACGCCGTCTGCGGCGCCAGGTCGAGCAGGCGCAGCACCCGGCCGTCGCGCTTCAGGCGGGGGCGCATCAGGGTGCCGACGACACCCGCCGACCCGGTGATGAGCACACGCTGGTCCGTCATGTATTTCCTTCCGTAAGGGCGGCGGTCAGCGAATCCCGGCCCGGCGCAGCTGCTGCCCGAGCTCGGCGGTGGTTTCGGCGAGCAGCTCGCCGACGCGCTGGGCGTCGGCGTCGGTCACCTGGGAGATCGGCATCGAGCAGCTGATCGCGTCGGTGCCCGGGATCCGGTACGGGATCACCGCGGCGACGCAGCGGACGCCCAGCGTGCCTTCCTCGACCTCGGCCGCGTACCCGCGCTCGCGCGTCGCGGCGCATTCGGCGTGCAGGGCTTCGAGCGTGGTGATGGTGTTCGGGGTGAGCGCGGTCAGCGACGCCGGCATCAGCGCCTCGATCTCGTCGTGCGTCAGCTCGGCCAGCAGCGCCTTGCCCAGCGCGGTCGCGTGCGTGGGCAGCGTGCGCCCGACGCGGGACACGAGGTGCGTGGAGCGCTGCGACTCGCGCGTCTCCAGGTAGACGACCTCGGTGCCGTTGCGGCGGGCGAAGTGCGCGGTGAAGCCGGTCTTCTCCCGGATGCGCTCCAGGGCTTCGGTAGCGAACGGGACGACGGCGTCGCGGTCGAGGTACGCCGTGCCGCAGATCAGCGCGCGGACGCCGAGGCGGTAGCGCGCGGTGTTGGTGTCCGCCTCCAGCCAGCCCGCCTCCAGCAGCGTCCGCAGGAGGCCGTGCAGCGACGAGCGCGGGAAGCCCGTGCGCGCGTGCAGGTCGGACAGCGACAGCCAGATGTCGTTCGCCGCGAACGTCTCGATCAGGTCGACGGCCCGGCGCGCGGACTTGACCCCCGACGACTCGGCGGGAGCACCCTCGGCCGTGTCCACCTTCTGCGGCATTTGTGTGCCTCCGTCCGGCCGTTGACTTGTGACTCCGGCCATATTAGCGTCCCGAACAACGTTCTTATGGATGAACATAATCACTATAACAGACTCCGTTCATAGATGTGAACAGATCGACCACATCGAAGTGGACGCGGAAGGGAGCCTGCGGTGCACGCACTCGACTGGACGATGGTCTGCGCGTACTTCGCGCTGATGATCGTGATCGGCTGGTGGTCGCACAAACGGGTCAGCGACGTGAAGGACTTCTTCACCGCCGGCGGCAAGATGCCGTGGTGGCTGGCCGGCATCTCGCACCACATGTCCGGCTACAGCGCCGTGCTCTTCGTCGCGTACGCGGGTGTGGCGTACACCAGCGGCGTCACCGTGTACTTCTGGGGCTTCGCCAGCATCGGCATCGGCGTGGGCATCGGCAGCTGGCTGTTCGCCGCGCGCTGGAACCGGTTGCGCTCGAAGCTCGGCGTCGCCTCCCCGCTGGAGTACCTCGCGAAGCGGTACAACGTGCCGACGCAGCAGGCCCTCGCGTGGAGCGGCAGCCTGCTGAAGATCTTCGACATCGCCGCCAAGTGGTTCGCCGTCGCGACCCTGCTGCACGTCTTCGCCGGCCTCGACTACAACCTCGGCATCCTCATCACCGGCGCGGTCACCCTCGTCTACTGCACCATCGGCGGGCTCTGGGCCGACGCGCTCACCGACTTCGGCCAGTTCGTCATCCAGGCCATCGCGGCGATCGTGATGATCGTGGTCGTGCTCGGCAAGCTCGGCGGCATCTCCGCGCTCTGGACGATGTGGGACAAGCTGCCCGAAAGCCACGTGAGCCCCACGACGTCCAAGTACACCACCATCTTCCTGCTCGTCTACGTGCTGGTGAAGACGCTGGAGTACAACGGAGGCATGTGGAACCTGGCGCAGCGGTACATGGCCGCGCCGAACACCCACGAGGCCAAGCGCGGCGCCCGGCTTTCGTCGGCGCTGTACCTGTTGTGGCCGCTGGTGCTGATGTTCCCGATGTTCGCGGCGCCGCTGCTGATCCCCGGCGTCAAGGACCCGACGCAGTCCTACGCGATCATGACGACGACGTTCCTGCCGCCGGGCCTGGTCGGCCTGGTGCTGGCCGGCATCTTCTCGCACACCATGGCGATGGTCTCCTCGGACGCCAACGCGATCTCCGCGGTGATCACGCGGGACATGATCCCGGCGATGTTCCGCCGCGCCCGCCAGTGGACCGATGTCCAGGGCCTGAAAGCGGCCCGGATCACCACGGTGATCTTCGTCGCGCTGACCATGCTGGTGGCCACGCAGGCGCAGAACCTCGGCGGCGTGCTGCAGATCGTCGTCAACTGGGTCGCGGCGCTGATGGGCCCGATCTCGATCCCGCTGCTGCTGGGCATGCTGCCGTGGTTCCGCAAGTGCGGCCCGCGCGCGGCGCTGGTCTCCTGGGCGGGCGGCCTGATCGACTACGCCCTTTGCTACTACGTCTTCAACGCGAACCAGACGGTGCTGATCGCCACGCCGATCCTGGTGTCGCTGGCCCTGTACGTCGGTCTCGGCCTCCTCGCGCCCGAGCGCAGCGCGGTCGCCGATGAGATCGTCGACACCGTGAACGCCGACGACGACGTCGACCGCACGAAGGAAGGCACGACCGTGCCCGCTTGACCCCCGCCGGTCCACCCCCGGCCGCACCCGACAAACGGAGAGCAGAAAACAGATGGCACAGACCGAGATCGCGCTGGACGGCCTGCTGGCCTTCCCCCTCACCCCGTTCACCGAGGACCTCGAGGTCAACCTCGACGCGCTCGCGGAGAACGTGGAGAGCCACATCGCGGCGGGCGCCGGCGCCCTGTTCGTCGCGTGCGGCACGGGGGAATTCAGCTCCTTGTCGCCGGCCGAGCACGCCGCGGTGCTCGCGAAGACCCGTGAGGTCGCCGCGGGCCGGGTTCCGGTCTGGGTCGGTGCGGGCGGGGGTGCCGCCGCGGCGCGGGCGGGCATCGCCCTCGCCGAGGCCGGGGGTGCCGACGGGGTCCTGCTGCTGCCGCCGTACCTGGTCACCGGGCCGCCGTCCGGCCTGGTCGACTTCGTCCGGTACGCCGTCGGCGACTCGTCGGTGCCGGTGATCGTCTACCACCGCGGCACCGGCGTGTACACGGCGCAGACAGCGGCGGCGCTGCTCGACATCCCCTCGGTCGCGGGCCTCAAGGACGGCTACGGTGACGTCGAGGTGATGACCCGGATCGTCACCACCATCCGCGCGCTGGACACCGAGCGGGCGCGGAACTTCCTGTTCTTCAACGGGTTGCCGACCGCGGAGGTCTCGGCCAAGGCGTACGCCTCGATCGGCGTCGCCCGGTACTCCTCGGCGGTGCACTGCTTCGCCCCGGAGATCGCGCACCGCTTCCACCGCGCGCTCGGCGAGGGCGACACCCGCGTGATGGACGCGCTGCTGACCGGCTTCTACCTGCCGCTGGTGGCGCTGCGGGACGAGACGCCGGGCTTCGCCGTCTCGCTGGTGAAGGCCGCGGCCCGGCTGCGCGGCGACAAGGTCGGCCCGGTCCGGCCGCCGCTGGTCGAGCCGACGCCGGAGCAGATCCGCCGGCTGGAGAAGATCGTGGAGGACGGCTTCGTCACGCTGAAGGCGCTGGCCTGATGAAGATCCTCGATGTGGTGCTGACGCCGGTCGCGTTCGCCGACCCGCCGCTGCTCAACGTCATGGGCGTGCACGAGCCGTTCGCGCTGCGCAGCGTCGTGCAGGTCAAGTGCGAGGACGGCATCGTCGGGCTCGGCGAGTCCTACGGCGACTCCGCGTTCCTCGGCGAGGTGCGCAAGGTGCTGCCGCGGCTGCGCGGCCACGACGTCTTCGACCTGCCCGGGTTGCAGCGGCTGGTCGCGCAGGCGCTGTCGGACACGGTGCTGACCGACGCGCACGGGCTGATCGGCGGGTTCTCCATCCGCAAGACCGTCGCCAGCGTGTACTCGCTGTTCGAGGTCGCGTGCCTGGACGCGCAGGGGCAGTACCTCGGCCGCTCGATCACCGACCTGCTCGGCGGCAAGGCGCGCGACGCCGTCGAGTTCTCGGCGTACCTGTTCTACAAGTACGGCAAGCACGTCGACGGCCGCGAGGACTCGTGGGGCGAGATCACCACGCCGGAAACCCTGGTGGGGTCGGCGAAGCGGATGATCGACGAGTACGGCTTCCGCTCGATCAAGCTCAAGGGCGGGGTCTTCGAGCCGGCGCAGGAGGTCGACGGGATCCGCGCGCTGGCCGAGGCGTTCCCCGGGCACCCGCTGCGGATCGACCCGAACGGCGCGTGGACGGTGGAAACCGGCATCCGGGTCGCGTCCGAATTGGACGGTGTCCTCGAGTACCTCGAAGACCCGACGCCGGGCATCGAGGGCATGGCCCGGGTCGCCGCCGAAGCGTCGATACCGTTGGCCACCAACATGTGCGTGGTGAACCACGGCGACATCGAGCCGGGATTCCGGGCGCGCGCGATCGGCGTCCTGTTGTCCGACCACCACTTCTGGGGTGGCCTGAGGGCGACGCAGGCGCTGTCGACGACGTGCGAGAGCTTCGGCGTCGGCCTGTCGATGCACTCCAACAGCCACCTCGGGATCAGCCTGGCCGCGATGGTGCAGGTCGCCGCGGCGACGCCGCACCTGACCTACGCCTGCGACACGCACTGGCCGTGGAAGGTCGAGGACGTCATCGAACCGGGCGTGCTTTCCTTCCGGGACGGGGCCGTCGAGGTGCCCACGACCCCGGGGCTGGGCGTCAAGCTGGACGAGGACGCGCTGGCCCGGCTGCACGAGAACTACGTCCGATGTGGACTGACCAAACGGGACGACGTGACCTACATGCGCAAGTACGTCGCCGGGTTCGAGCCGAACACGGCGAGGTGGTGACCCGGTGAAGGTGACGGGATACGCCTACCCCTGGGACGTCCTGGAGCCCGGGTTCGCCGCGCGCGTCCGGGACCTGGGCGTCGACGAGGTGGCGGTGGCGCTGTCGTACCACAGTGCCCGCGCGGCGACGCCGTGGTCGGCTTCGGGGACCGCCGTGGTGGCCCGGCACGCGGCGTTCTACCGCCCGGTTTCCGAGGGGTGGGGCGCGCTGCGTCCGTCCACTCCGGACTGGGTGACGGCGGAGGATTCCGGTGGCGACGCTGCCCGGCTGCTCAACGAAGCCGGGATCCCGGCCGCCGCGTGGATCGTGCTGACCCACAACTCCCAGCTCGGCTACGAGCACCCGGACGTCGTGGTGCGCAACTGCTTCGGCGAGCCGTACCCGTGGGCGCTGTGCCCGTCGCAGCCCGCGGTGCGCGAGTACGCGGCGAAGCTGACCGCGGAGGCCGTCGCCGGGCTGGAGCTGTCGTCGGTGATCCTCGAAGCGTGCGGTCCGCTCGGCGCGGTGCACCAGCACCAGCACGAGAAGACCGACGGCGTGTGGGCGCCCGCGGTGGCCCGGCTGCTGTCGATCTGCTGCTGCGAGGCGTGTGCTGCGTCGTGGGACCTCGACGCCGACAGCGTCCGGGCGCAGCTCGTCGAGGAGGTCCGGCGGCTGGTCGCGACCGGCGATCTGAGCGTCACGGCCGACGGTCTGCCGCCATCGTTGACCTCGATGCTGCTGCGAGTCCGGCAGGAAGCCACCGATGCGCTGCGGGCCGCGGTTCTGGCCGCGCTGCCTTCGGGGGTGCGTGTCGTGCTGCACGGCGCGCTCGACCCGTGGGTCACCGGCGCGCTGCCGGGTCTGACGCCGTCCGCTGCGGAGGACGTCGACGCGGTCGTATTGTTCGGCTGGGCGCCCGCCACGGGTGCCGAAGCCGTCGCGGCGGCCCGGGAGGCCCTGCCCGAGCGCGTCGCGATCGGCAGCTACATCACCGCGGTGGCCGCCGCGCCGGTGCCGGACATCGCCGCGTATGCGGCCGAGCTGGCCAAGGCGGGCGCCGCGGAGCTGCACCTGTACCACCTCGGACTGGCCGGTCCGGGTCGCTGGAGCGACCTGGCCACGGCCACCGCCG
>NZ_JAAGNB010000448.1:0-5577 GCF_010550475.1 Amycolatopsis sp. SID8362 | reverse complement strand
GGGCCGCTGGTCCTCGGCTGCCGGCTCGCCGAGCGCGCCCGCCAGCGCGGTGAGGGTGAGCCCGGCGTCGCCCAGCAGCGACGTCGTCACCGCGTCGAACCGGCCGATCGCGCCCGGGTCGTCGTCGATCTGCAGGATCGGTTTGTACCCGGCGATCCCGGTGTGGTTCGAGAACGACGCCCCGACGACGATCAGCAGGTCGGCCTCGTTCATCAGCCAGCTCGCCACCGGTGTGCCGCTGCGGCCGAGGACGCCCGCGCCGAGCGGGTGCGTGTCGGGGACCAGGCCCTTCGCCTTGAACGTGGTGAGCACCGGGGCGTTGAGCGTCTCGGCCAGGAGGCGGACCTCCAGTTCGGCGCCGCGGGCGCCGTGCCCGGCGATCAGCACCGGGCGCCGGGCGTCGCGGACCAGCGCGGCGGCGGCTTCGACGGCACTGACGGCGGGCAGCGTCCGGCGATCGGCGGTCCGGCCGTCCGGGGTGGCCGCGGGCGCGTCGCTCGGCTGGACCTGGATTTCGTCCGGCAGCACGAGGTGCGCGACACCGCGGCGGTCGGTCGCGTGCTTGACCGCCAGCGCGGCCAGTTCCGCGTGGTCGCTCCCGCCGTGGACGGTCGTCGTGGAGACGGCGACGTCCCGGAACACGGCGGACAGATCCACGTCCTGGAAGGCTCCCCGGCCCAGCACCTTCGACGGGACCTGCCCGGAGATCGCGAGCACCGGGGCACCGTCCAGCTTCGCGTCGTAGAGCCCGGTGAGCAGGTTCGTCGAGCCGGGGCCCGCGATCGCGAAACAGGCCGCCGGGCGGCCGGTCAGCTTGCCGTACGCACTGGCGGCGAACGCGGCGGCGCCTTCGTGCCGGATCCCGATGTAGGTCAGTTCGCCGCGGTCCTCGGCCCGGCGCAGCGCCTCGGCGAACCCGAGGTTGGAGTGCCCGACCATGCCGAACACGTGCCGCACGCCCCAGGCGACGAGCGTCTCGACCAGGACGTCGGCGACCGTCCGCGCGTGCGGCGCGGGCGCCGGAACCCGCACGTACACGCCGTCGTCGCGCTGTTCGACCGGGTAGGTCGCGACGCCGTCGGAGAAGCCTTCCGGCGGCCGCCCGGAGATCGGGTCGTAGTCGTAGCCGTGCCACGGGCAGCGCAGCAGGCCCTTCTCGATCGAGCCCTCACCGAGCGGCCCGCCCTGGTGCGGGCAGCGGTTCTCCAGCGCGCCGAGCCGGGCGCCGCACCGCGAGAGCGCGACGGTGCGCCCGCCGACGGTGACGCCGCGGACCCGGCCGTCGTCCGGCACGTCCGCCGGATCGACGCGGTGCCAGCCGTTCTCGGCCATGTAACGCCTCCTGGTTTCGCGGACACTGCGGTGACGGCAGACTCAGTGCCCCGGAAGGGGCCGGGCGTTACACGAGGAGCGGAAGATGACCGAGACCGAGCCGGTGACCACCCGGCGATCCCTGCACGGCGTGGCCGAGCTGCTGCTCGCCGGGCCGCAGCACCGAGCCACCGGCCGGATCGACCTGCGCGTGGTGGACGGCGGTTTCGCCACGGCCACGGGCCCGGATCTGCGCGTCGAAGGTGACGAGCTGCTGACGGCGTCCGGCCGGTTCGCGCTGGACGGCCGGACGTACGACGAGGTGGCTTCGGCCGCCGGTCTCGAGGCGGGGGAGCCGGCCGGGGTCTACGGGGGCGGTCCGGGCGTGCGCACCGATGAGGTGATCGCCCTCGACGGTGGTGCGGTCAAGAGGGTGCTGACCGCGTTCGCCGACGGGGACCGCGCCCTGCGTGAATTCGCGCCCGGAATTGAGCCGATCCTGTGGCCGGAACACTTCGACGTCGCGATTTCGCTCGATGAGGTGAACTACGGCGTTTCGCCGGGTGATGGGTTCCTGGCCGAGCCGTACGCCTACGTCGGCCCGTTCGAACGCCGTGAAGGCGAGTTCTGGAACGCCCCGTTCGGCGCGGCCCGGACGCTGGCCGAACTCGGGGGAGTGGCCGCTGTCGTCCGGTTCTTCACAGCGGGGCGCGAACTGTCCGCCGGCCGTCGCTAGGCTCGGCCGGTGCCGGGTTCACGAACGTTCCGTGCCGCGCTGTTCGCGGTGCCGGGCCTGCTGCTGGCGGGGTTCGGTGCCGCTCATCCGGGGGTGCTGGACGCGGCCACGGCGCAGCGGTGGGCCGTGCTGCACATCGTCCTGCTGCCGGTGTTCCCGTTGCCGGCCGTGGCGCAGTGGCTCCTGCTGGCGCCGGCGTCGCCGTGGCTGCGCCGGCCGGGCCGGGTGGCGGCGTTCGGTTTCGCGGCCTTCTACGGCGGGCTCGACGCGGTCGCCGGGATCGCCGCCGGCACCGTGACGGACGTTCAGCACGGCGTCACCCCGGCAGTCGGCGCCCTGTTCGAGGTCGGTGACCTGCTCGGCCACATCGGCGCCGGGTGCTTCCTCGCGGCGTCGGTGCTGATCGTCCTCGCGACGATCGCGCGGGCCGGCCGGCGAGCGCTGCCCGGCGGGGTGCTCCTCCTGGCCGCCAGTGTGTCCTTTCTGGACAGTCACATCTTCTGGCCGCGCGGGGTGCTGACCATGATCGGGGTGGCTGCCGGGATGTCGCTTGTGCACTACGCCGCTTCGGCCGTCGGCGAAGAGTGACCAGTGGGCGCGTTGACGCTCAGCCGCAACCTGAATCTCCTGCTCGGTCACGGCTGGATCGAGGCGGTCTCCGCTGACGCGAAGGGGATCCGGGAGGTCGCGCTCACCGAGGACGGCCGGCTCAAGGTCGAGTCCGTGATGTCGACTTGGCGGCAGTGCGCGAGACGTGGACGTGGCCGAGATGCCGCCGCCGTTCCGCCACATGACGCCCCTGTCGCCGGACGACGTCGCGAAGGCGGTGCTGACCGCGGTCCGCCGCGGAAGGTACGGGGTGGTCCTCCCACGGCCGGCGAACGTGTTCTTGCTGGGCGAGGCGTTGTCACCGCGCTTGGGCTTGACGTCCCGCGGAACCACGCGTTCGGCTACGACCCCAGCGGATCGCGCAGCAGCCGCGAGAAGCCGAGCTCGCCGGCGCCGATCAGCGTGGCGTCGTCCCCGAGAGCCGACACGCTCAAGCGCACTTTTTCCTTCGCCACCGGCAGCACATTGCGTGCGACGCGCCCACGTACTCGCGGCAGCACACCGGCGTACACGTCCCGCAACATCCCCCCGAAGACGACCACGGCCGGATTGAACAGATTGATGAGGTTCGCGACGCCAATCCCCAGCCAGTCCCCGACGTAATCGAGCGCGGCCAGGGCATCCGCATCGCCCGCGGCCGCGTCTTCGGCCACCGCCCGCACGGCGTCACGACCGAAGACCTCCGCCGGTCGGCGTGCGGCGTCCAGCAGGGCCCGTTCACCGGCTTCCGCCTCCAGGCACCCGCTGGAGCCGCAGCCGCAAGGGCGCCCGTCGTGCGGGTTGACGACCATGTGGCCCAGCTCGCAGCCGTACCCCGCGTCGCCGTCCAGCAGCGTGCCGCCGACGATGATCCCGCCGCCGACGCCGACGTCGCCGTGCAGGTAGACGAGGTTCTGCTCTCCCGTCCCGGCCCCGCGAAGGTGCTCCGCGAGCGCTCCGAGGTGCGCTTCGTTCCCCACCGGCACGCGCAGTCCCAGGCCCAGCCGGCGGGCGAGTTCGGCGCCGAACGCCTGGTCCACCCAGCCGAGGTCGGGGCCGAACCGGACGGTCCCGTCGCCGGGCCGGATCATTCCGCAGTACGAGGCGCCGAGGCCGACACAGGTCGACGTCGACGGCGCCGCCTCGGTCAGCTGGCGGCCGAGCTCCGCGAGCGTCGTGACCACGTAGTCGAGGTCGACTCCGGACCGGCGCCGGGCAGCGACCCTGCGGTCCAGGACGACGCCGCCGAGGCCGATCCGGGCGGCGACCAGCCGGTCCACCGCGACGTCGAACGCCAAGACGTGGAAACGCTGGGTCTCCGGGCACACGATGAGCGAGGGGCGGCCCTGGTGCCGGTGGTCGGTCTGCGTCACTTCGCGGACCAGGCCCGCCGCGCTCAGTTCCGCCGTCAGCGTCTTGATCGTGCTTCGGTTGAGGTTCATCCGTCGCGCGAGTTCGGCCCGCGAGACGCCGCCGCTCAGGTGCACGAGGCGAAGAAAGGCGCCGCGATTGTGTCGCCGCATCTCCTCCTGGTCCAACCCGACCTTCGAGCCGTCCCAGTGCAGTTCCATGTGGTGTCCGATGCGTCGAGTGTTCGGGCCGGATTCGTACCAACGTACCCTTCGCGCGGACTGGCCGGTTTCTCCGGATACCTGGCGTTCCGGCCACTGGTGTGCCGGGGCCGTCCCGGGAAGAGTTGTGTTTCGCAAGCACCACAACGGAAAGGACGGCCATGTCGGTCGCAGTCGTGGTCGGCGCCGGGGGGACCGGAGCCGCCACCGCAACACTCCTCGCCGAGGCCGGGCACGAGGTCCGCCTGGTCACCCGCCGGGGAACCGGGCCCGCGCACCCCGGGATCACCCGGGTGGCCGCCGACGCGTCCGACGCCGGACGGCTGACCGAGCTGAGCGCGGGGGCGCGGACGCTGATCAACTGCGCGGCGCCGCCGTACCACCGCTGGGCCGCCGAATTCCCGCCGCTGGCCGCGGCCGTGCTGAAGGCCGCCGAAGCGGTGGGCGCGGACTACGTCCTGCTCGACAACCTGTACGGGTACGGGCAGGTGGAGCAGCCCATGACGGAGGAGACCCCGCTGGCGCCCACGAGCCGGAAGGGCGCGGTCCGGGCCCGGCTGTGGAACGACGCACTGGCCGCGCACCGGGCGGGCCGGGTCCGCGTCACCACCGTCCGGGCCGGCGACTTCGTCGGCGCCGGCGCGGTTTCGGTGTTCACGCTGACGGTCGCGCCGAAGGTGCTCGCCGGGAAACCCGTCCTGGCGCCCGCCGCGCTGGACCTCCCGCACAGCTGGACCGGCACCCGCGACGCGGCCCGCGCGCTGGTCGCGGTCAGCCGGGACGACAGGGCGTGGGGCCGCGTCTGGCACGCGCCGACCAACCGGGCGCTGTCGGTCCGGGAGCTGGTCAACCGGTTCGCCGCCGTGGCGCGCGTGCCGGAGCCGAAGCTGCGCGCGATGCCGATGTGGCTGCTCAAGGCGGCCGGCCTCACCTCACCCATGATTCGGGAGCTGCCCGAGATGCAGTACCAGTTCCGGCGCCCGTTCATCCTGGACTCGTCGCACACCGAGCGGACGTTCGACCTCGAGCCCACCCCGCTCGACGACCTCCTGCGGGAGAATGCCGGAGGATGAAGATGCT
Source organism: Amycolatopsis sp. SID8362 (assembly GCF_010550475.1). Classification (NCBI taxonomy): domain Bacteria; kingdom Bacillati; phylum Actinomycetota; class Actinomycetes; order Pseudonocardiales; family Pseudonocardiaceae; genus Amycolatopsis; species Amycolatopsis sp. SID8362. The sequence goes on along the minus strand of NZ_JAAGNB010000448.1, from coordinate 291 downwards.
GATCACCATGGTCAACGCCGCCCTGCGCGACGGCTCGGGCGGCAGCCCCACCGCCGTGCTGGACGAGGTGCCGCTGAGCGACGACGAGCGTCGCCGGGTGCCGGGTTCGACCGGCGCGTCGCACGCCGTGTTCGTCTCCCACGATGGTGACCGGGTTTCCCTTCGCTTCTTCACCGCCGAGGGGGAGCTGCCGGCGTGCGGCCATGGGACGGTGGCCGCGCTCGCCGTCCTCGCGGACCGCGCCGGCGAGCGGACCCACCGGGCCACGCTCCGAGCGGGCGGGCGCGTGTT
>NZ_JAAGNB010000399.1:0-5373 GCF_010550475.1 Amycolatopsis sp. SID8362 | reverse complement strand
CGGGGACGCGTTCGCCGCCGGCTTCCTCGCCGCGACGCTGCGCGGCGCCGAGCCCTTGGCCCGGCTGCGCCAGGGGCACCTGCAGGCCGCCGCCACCCTGCTCACCCACGACGACGTCGGGGTGCCGCTGCCCCGCACGGTCGTGGCTACCCTGCTGCAGGCCGACCCGGACGAGTGGAGTTCCGCGCGGCTGACCGGAGAGGGCGTGGTGCTCACGTGAGCCAAAGCTTGGACCGCGCGTTGACGCTGTTGAACTCGATCGCCAAGGACGCGCGCACCCTGGACGACCTCGCCGACGAGATCGGCGTGCACAAGTCGACCGTGCTGCGGCTGCTGCGCACCCTCGAGCAGCACCACTTCGTCCGCCGCGAAGGCGCCCGCCACTACCGGCTGGGCAGCGCCATGTTCGACCTGGCCAACCAGGCACTCGACTCGATCGACGTCCGGCGCAGCGCCCAGCCCGCGCTCGCCGCGCTCAACGCGCGCACCGGTCACACCGTGCACCTGGCCAGCTACGACGACGGCGAAGTCGTCTACATCGACAAGTACGAGGGCCGCCACTCGGTGCGGATGTACTCGCGCGTCGGCAAGCGCGCGCCGCTGCACTGCACGGCGGTGGGGAAGGTGCTGGTCGCGGCGATGCCCGCGGCCCGGCGCGAGGAGATCGCGCGGTCGATCGAGTACCCGGTGCTGACGCCGAACACGATCACTTCGGCGTCGGACTTCCTGGCGGAGCTGGACCGCGTCGCGCGGCTCGGGTACGCCGTCGACAACGCCGAGCACGAGGACTTCATCCACTGCATCGCGGCGCCGGTCCGCGGGGCGGACGGCGAAGTGCTGGCCGCCGCGTCGATGTCGGTGCCGAAGGTGCTGCTCGACTACGAAGGCCTGCTCGCGCTGGTGCCGGACCTGCGCGCCGCGACCACGGAAGCTTCCGTCCACAGTGGATGGACGGAGAACGGAAAGGGGCACTGATGAGCAAGACGGCAGTTTCCACCGAGAACGCGCCGAAGCCGCCGGCGAAGTTCTCGCAGGCCGTCCGCAAGGGGAACCTGCTGCAGGTCGCCGGCCAGGTCGCGTTCGACCCCGCGACGGGCGCGATCGTCGGCGACGACGTCGTGGGCCAGACCCGGCAGACGTTCAAGAACATCGAGGCCGTGCTGGCGGAGGCGGGCTCGAGCCTGGCGGACGCGATCATGGTCCGGGTCTACCTGACCGACACGGCGCACTTCGCGCCGTTCAACGAGGTCTACAACGAGCTGATCGGCGAGGCGCCGCACGCCGCGCGCACGACGGTGTACGTCGGCCTCCCGGGCGAGCTGCTCGTCGAGATCGACGTGCTCTGCGTGCTGGACTGAGGCTTTCCCGGGGCCGGCTTCCCGGCCCCGGGGTGCTCAGCCGAGGACGCTCGTGTAACCGTTGAGCGCGGGCTGCCCGCCGAGGTGGGCGTAGAGGACGTTCGAGTCCTTCGCGATTTCACCGTTCTTGACGAGGTCGATGAGCCCCGCCATGGACTTGCCCTCGTACACCGGGTCCGTGATCATCCCCTCCAGCCGGGCGCACGTCTCGATCGCGTCCACTGTGGACTTGTCCGGGATGCCGTAGATCCCGGCGTGGTACCGGTCGTCCAGCTCGACCTCGGGGATCTCGCCGGCGCCGATCAGCTCGGCGGTGTTGCGTGCGATCCGCGTGATCTGCTCGCGCGTCTCGGCCGGCTTCGCGGAGGCGTCGATGCCGAGGATGCGCCGGTTCTTGTTGCCGGCCACCCCGGCGACCATGCCGCCCTGCGTGCTGCCGGTGACCGAGCAGACGATCACCGTGTCGAAGAAGACGCCGAGTTCTTCCTCCTGCTGTTCCAGTTCGACGATCCAGTTCGCGAAGCCGAGCCCGCCGAGCCGGTGGTCCGAGGCGCCCGCCGGGATGGCGTACGGCTTCCCGCCTCGCTCTTCGATCTCGGCGACGGCGTCTTCCCAGGCCTGCTTGAAGCCGATGCCGAAGCCGGCCTGGACGAGCCGGACGTCCGCGCCGAGGATGCGCGAGAGCTGGATGTTGCCGACCTTGTCGTAGAGCGGGTCGTGCCAGTCGACCCAGCTCTCCTGCACGAGCACGGCCTTGAGCCCGGCCCGCGCCGCGGCGGCCGCGACCTGCCGGGTGTGGTTGGACTGGACGCCGCCGATCGAGACGAGCGTGTCCGCGCCTTGTTCCAGGGCGTCCGCGACCAGGTATTCGAGCTTGCGGGTCTTGTTGCCGCCGTAGGCGAGGCCGGAGTTGACGTCCTCGCGCTTGGCCCAGACCTTCGCGCCGCCGAGGTGCTCGGTGAGGCGCTCGAGCGGGTGCACCGGCGACGGGCCGAACAACAGCGGGTAGCGGGGGAAGTCGGCCAGGGTCATCGGTCCTCCAGGAGGTTGGTCCAGATCGTGGAGATCACGGAGACGGCGGTGGCGGTGTCGCGGGCTTCGAGGGCGTCGATCAGCTTCGTGTGGCGCAGGACCGAGTTCCAGGCCGATGCCGAGCTGAACCGGGCGTGTTCGAGACGGCGCAGTAGGGGCGTGTAGCGGTCGAGGGTCGCGGCGACGGCGGCGTTGCCTGCCAGGCGGACGGGGATGGCGTGCAGTTCGTCGTCCGCCTCGACGGCCGCCTTGATGTCGCCGGCTTCGATCGCCTTCGCGAACCGGTCGTTGGCCGCGCGCATGTCGGCGACGTCGGCGGGCCGGCACCTCGCGGCGGCCTCCCGGACGGCGAACTCGTGGAGCACGCGGACGATCTGGCGGGCGTCGATGACGTCGCGGGACATGACGTCGGAGACACGCGTGTAGCTCTGCGGTTTGGAGTCGACGAGCCCGTCGTCGGCCAGCCGCCTGAGTGCTTCGCGGACGGGGGCTTTCGAGAGGCCGAGCTGCTCGGCGAGGTCGCCGTCGCGCAGGGGGGTGCCGGGCGGCAGGGTGCCGTCGACGATGGCTTGGCGGATGCGGTCGTACGCCTCGTCTCGGAGCAGCGGGCGAGTGACCTTTGAGAGGCTCACATCTAACATGTTAGATGTCGGGAAACTCGGCCGGCAAGGTGCCGGGCGAGTGAAAGGTCAGTAGACGGGACCGGTGTACTTTTCCCCGGGGCCTTGGCCCGGCGGGTCGGGCACGACCGAAGCCTCGCGGAAGGCCTTCTGGAGCGACTGGAGACCGTCGCGCAACGGGCCGGCGTGCAGGCCCAGGTACTCGGCGGACGCCGTCACGAGCCCGGCGAGCGCGGTGATCAGCCGGCGGGCCTCGTCGAGGTCGCGGTGCGGGGACGTCTCCGGGTCGGCGTCGGCGAGACCGAGCCGCTCGGCGCCGGCCGACAGCAGCATCACGGCCGCGCGGCTGATCACCTCCACGCTCGGGATCTCCTCGAGCTGCCGGGTGGAATAGGGGGGCTGTTCGGGGGGTTGTTCTGACACGTCTGGTACCCTTCCACGAGCGACCAGCCCCCGAGCGATCGGGGGCGGCAAGTGGAGCCCCGCTCCCACCCGCGTCACCGCTCAGGTGGCCGGGTCCGGTCTCGCCCGGACGTCAAGTCCAGGGTGAAGAAGTGTCCTCCGGGACACGATCGGAAACAGAGTGGGCCCCGCGCACCGGCAGGTGACGGGGCCTTCGCTATGTGGGCACCAGGTCGAAACGAGAACAGGAAACATTCCTCGGACCAAGGAGGCCCCATCAGCTCCGAGACACGCATCAACGACCGTATCCGGGTGCCGGAGGTCCGACTCGTCGGCCCCGCCGGCGAACAGGTCGGCATCGTCCGGATCGAGGATGCGCTGCGCCTGGCGCAGGAGAACGACCTCGACCTCGTCGAGGTCGCGCCGCAGGCCCGCCCGCCGGTGTGCAAGCTCATGGACTTCGGCAAGTTCAAGTACGAGAGCGCGCAGAAGGCCCGCGAGTCGCGGCGCAACCAGCAGCTGACCGTCATCAAGGAACAGAAGCTGCGCCCCAAGATCGACCAGCACGACTACGAGACCAAGAAGGGTCACGTGTCGCGCTTCCTGGCGGCGGGCAACAAGGTCAAGGTCACGATCATGTTCCGTGGTCGCGAGCAGTCCCGGCCGGAGCTCGGCTTCCGGCTGCTGCAGAAGCTCGCCGACGACGTGACCGAGCTGGGCTTCGTGGAGTCGTCGCCCAAGCAGGACGGTCGCAACATGATCATGGTGCTGGCCCCGCACAAGAACGTGAAGCCGAAGGCCAAGGCCGAGGCGGCCCCCGAGGCCTAAGCGCCGACCAGCACGAGTCAGCGGCTCACCGGATCTCCGGTGAGCCGCCGCACGAAAGAGGACTGAAATGCCGAAGATGAAGACCCACAGCGGGACGTCCAAGCGGATCCGCGTCACGGGCTCGGGCAAGCTGCGCCGCCAGAAGGCCGGCCGCCGCCACCTGATGGAGAAGAAGTCGAACCGCCTCACCCGCCGGCTCGAGGGCACCACCGAGCTGGCGAAGACCGAGGCCGGCCGCGTCAAGCGCCTGCTCGGCATCTGATCCCGCAGAACTTGCTGTAACCACCCGGGGCGTCCCCCTTCGCCCCCTGAGATCGACAGGATGGACCCGTGGCACGCGTCAAGCGGGCGGTCAACGCCCAGAAGAAGCGTCGCGCAACTCTCGAACTGGCCAGCGGCTACCGCGGCCAGCGTTCGCGGCTGTACCGCAAGGCCAAGGAGCAGACGCTTCACTCGCTCAACTACGCCTACCGGGACCGCCGTGCCCGCAAGGGTGACTTCCGCCAGCTGTGGATCACCCGCATCAACGCGGCGGCCCGCGCGAACGGCGTGACCTACAACCGGTTCATCCAGGGCATCAAGGCCGCTGGTGTCGAGGTCGACCGCAAGATCCTCGCGGACCTCGCCGTCAACGACGCCGCCGCCTTCACCGCGCTGGCCGAGCTCGCCAAGGCCAACGTGAACACCGAAGCGAAGTCGGCCTGACCGGCAGCTTTCCCCGGCCCGGGGCGGATCCGTTCACCGAACGGACCCCCCGGGTCGTTGCTGCGCGCAAGCTGACGCGGCGCGCGGAACGCGACAAGACCGGCCGGTTCCTGGCCGAAGGCGCCAACGCCGTCGAAGCGGCGCTCGAGCACGGCACCGTGCACGAACTGTTCGTCACCGAACGCGCGGCGGAGCAGCACGCGCACCTGGTCGACGCCGCCCGCGCGGCCGGCGTCACCGTTTCGCCGATCACCGACCGCGCCGCCGACGGCCTGTCGGAAACGGTGACGCCCCAGGGCATCGTGGCCGTCTGCGCGCTGCTGGACCGGCCGCTCGAAGCGGCCGTGGCCCCGGGCGCCCGGCTCGTCGTGGTGCTCGTCGACGTCGCCGACCCCGGCAACGCGGGCACGGTCATCCGCGTCGCCGAC
>NZ_JAAGNB010000345.1:0-9102 GCF_010550475.1 Amycolatopsis sp. SID8362 | reverse complement strand
GTCGCGGAGGCCCTGGAGTGGGTCGAGCGGCGGCTGGACCAGCCGTTCACGGTGGCGGAGCTGGCCCGCCGCAGCGGGCTCGGCGAACGGACGTTCCTGCGCCGTTTCTCGGCCGCCACGGGCACGACGCCGCACCGGTGGCTGACCGAGCGGCGCCTGGACCGCGCCCAGGCCCTGCTGGAAGCGGGCCGGCTGTCGGTGGAGGACATCGCGACGGCCTGCGGCTACGCGTCGGCGGCCGCGCTGCGGCACCAGTTCACGCGGCTGCGCGGGACCAGCCCGTCGTCGTACCGGACGGCTTTCCGGGGCTGAAAACGAAACCGGCCGCCACGCGGGTGCGTGACGGCCGGCTTCGAAACAGCGTCAGTCGTGCGACGGGCCGGTGTGGTACTCGAACACCAGGCCGCCGATGGTGATGAGCAGCGCGACCAGCGCGATCACCAGCAGCCAGATGTGGAAGAACGCCAGCGCCAGCGCCGCGAGGGCCGCCGTGGCCGCCATCGAGACCGGCCAGTAGCTGCCCGGGCTGAAGAAGCCCAGCTCGCCCGCGCCGTCGCTGATCTCGGCGTCTTCGCGGTCTTCCGGGCGCGGCTCGATGCGCCGGGCGACGAACTGCATGTAGCTGCCCGCGAGGAACGCCAGGCCGCCGGTCAGGAACAGCGAGACGATGCCCACCGGCTCCGGGCCGTGGGTCGCGGCCGCCGCGGTCCACACCCAGTACACGGCCGCCATGAACACGGCGAAGATCGCCACGATGAAGAAGATGCGGGCTTCGGCCTTCATGGGTTCTTCCCTACTCCTGTTTCAGCCGGACGTCAGTTGGACGCGGTGCGGGCCGTGCGGTCGGTGTTGAACGGCTGCGTCGTGACCGCGTGCGGGGTGCACAGCTCGCCGCAGTTCATCTTCGCCAGCGCCTCGGCCGCGGTGAACGCCTGGCCGGTCGCCGGGTTCGTCTGCTTCCGCAGCGCGATGTACTGGTCGTACTTGTCCGCCGACAGCGCGCGGACCTCGAAGTTCATCACCGAGTGGTACGTGCCGCACAGCTCCGCGCACCGGCCGACGAAGGAGCCTTCGCGGTCGATCTTGTTCTGGAAGGAGCTGTCCTGGTTGTTCTTCTCCGGGTTCGGCATGACGTCCCGCTTGAAGTGGAACTCCGGGACCCAGAAGGAGTGGATGACGTCGGTGGAGACCAGGTCGTACTGGATGGTCTTGCCGACCGGGAGCACCAGGAGCGGGATCTCGCCGGAGGAGCCGACGGTGCTGACCTGCTGGCCGTCCGCCTTCTTCGCCGACTCGTCCTCGTACTTGAACTCCCAGTTCCACTGGAAGGCCACGACCTGGACCTTGACGTCCGGGTTCGGGATCTTGTCCAGGACCTTCGACTCCGTCGTCGCGGTGAAGAAGAACAGGACGCAGACCATGATCGTCGGGACGACGACCGTGAACAGCTCGAGCGGGATGTTGTACTGGAACTGCCGGGGCAGTTCCTCCGGCTCGCCGTCGGCCGTCTTCTTCTTGCGGTGGAACGTCGCGGTCCAGAAGATCAGGCCCCACACGATGACGCCCACGGCCAGCGCGGCGACCACGGTCCAGGTCCAGAGGTTCCGCATCTGGTTCGCCTGCTCGGTGACGCCGACCGGCCAGCCGAACCGCAGGATCTCGTCGCCGGAGCAGCCCGTCGCGGTCAGCGCGACCAGCACCGCCAAAGCGGCCACGCGCACGGTCCGCTTCCCCAGGGTGCGCTTGGGTTGTCCCACTGCGCCTCGCCCTTTCACCCAGAGCCTCCTACGACCGATCTTTGTGACAGGCGGAGCCTAGCCGAGTTGGCCCGTCCCGCTGACCAAGGGGTAACCATCGACGCGCGTGGTACTCGCCACGACCGGCCCGGCATACTGGGCCCTTCCCAGCCCCGCGAATACCCCTGAAGGTGTGTGAGTACCCGTGTGCGGCCTGCTTGGACTGATCTGCGCGACCGAGACCGGCGCGGCGAACGCGCGTGACGCCGTCGGCGCGGCCATGCGCTGCCAGCGCCACCGCGGCCCCGACGAGCAGGACACGTGGGCCGACGCCGAGGTCGTCTACGGCTTCAACCGGCTCGCGTTCATCGACGTCGAGCACGCGCACCAGCCGCTGGTCTGGGGCCCGCCGGAGGCGCCCGGCCGGTACACGATGAACTTCAACGGCGAGATCTACAACTACCGTGAGCTGCGCGAAGAGCTCGCCGCGCAGCACGGCGCGAAGTTCGAGACCGAAGGTGACGGCGAGGCCATCGTCGCCGGCTTCCACTACCTGGGCGCCGGCTGGGTGAAGCGCCTGCGCGGCATGTTCGCCTTCATGATCTGGGACTCCCAGGAGAAGAAGGTCTTCGGCGCGCGCGACCCGTTCGGCATCAAGCCGCTGTTCTACTCGGCCGGCCCCGGCGGGGTGGCGTTCTCCAGCGAGAAGAAGAGCCTGCTGGAGCTCTCGGACGTCCTCGGCGTGGCCCAGGAGCTGGACCGCACGGCCCTCCAGCACTACCTGGTCCTGCAGTACGTGCCCGAGCCCGAGTCGCTGCACACCGCGATCCGCCGCGTCGAGTCCGGGACGTCGTTCGAGGTGGTCCCCGGCGGTGAGGTGAAGTTCACCCGCTACTTCCACCCGCAGTTCAGCGCCAAGCCGGTGAACTCGCAGGCCGAGGCCGAGGAACTGCACCAGCGCATCGCCGATGTGATGCGCGACTCGGTCGGCAAGCACATGATCTCCGACCCCGACGTCACGGTCGGCGCGTTCCTCTCGGGCGGCATCGACTCCACGGCCACCGCCACGCTGGCCAAGGAGCACAACCCGAACCTGATCGCGTTCACCACCGGGTTCGAGCGCGAGGGCTACTCCGAGGTCGACGTGGCCGCCGAGTCGGCCGCCGCGATCGGCGTGAAGCACGTGGTCCGGACGGTGTCGGCGGACGAGATGATGGAGGTGCTGCCGCTCATCGTCTGGTACCTCGACGACCCGGTGGCCGATCCCGCGCTGGTCCCGCTGTGGTTCATCGCCCGCGAGGCCCGCAAGCACGTCAAGGCGGTGCTGTCCGGCGAGGGCGCGGACGAGCTGTTCGGCGGCTACACGATCTACAACGAGCCGATCTCGCTGGCGCCGTTCGAGAAGATCCCGGGCGGCATGCGGAAGCTCATCGGCAAGGTGTCGACGAAGATCCCCGAGGGCACCCGCGGCAAGGACCTCCTGCGCCGCGGCGCGCTGCCGCTGGAGGACCGCTACTACGGCAACGCCCGCAACTTCCGCGACGACCAGCTGCGGAACGTCCTTCGCACGTATCAGGAAGGCGTGGGCTTCAAGGACGTCACGGCGCCTTGGTACGACGTCTCGCGCGGCTGGGACCCGGTGGCCCGCATGCAGCACGTCGACCTCTACACGTGGCTGCGCGGCGACATCCTGGTCAAGGCCGACAAGGTCACCATGGCCAACTCGCTGGAGCTGCGGGTGCCGTTCCTCGACGCCGAGGTGTTCAAGGTCGCGGCGTCCATCCCGCTGGACCAGAAGCTCGCGCACGGCACCACGAAGTACGCGCTGCGCCAGGCGCTGGCCAAGATCATCCCGGCGCACGTGCTCAACCGCCGCAAGCTGGGCTTCCCGGTCCCGATCCGGCTGTGGCTGCGCAACGAGATGTACGACTGGGCTCGCGGGATCATCAACGATTCCCGGACCGAGGAGCTGCTGGACAAGAAGGCGATCCTGGCGCTGCTGGAGGAGCACAAGGCGGGCCAGCTGGACCGCAGCCGCCAGCTGTGGGCGCTGATCGTGTTCATGCTGTGGCACGGCATCTTCGTCGAGCACCGCATCAAGCCCGAGATCCCGGAGCCGGTCTACCCGGTCAAGCTCTGACCCGCTGAAAAAGCCGTGAAGGCCTCCTTACCGGCTTTTTTGACCGGTAAGGAGGCCTTCACGGCTTTCGGGCGTGGGGTCAGGCGGCGGGCAGGACCGCCGAAATCTCGTCGGCCGCGTCCGGGCCGAAGGCCTCGCCGATGCGGGCCAGGGCGTCCGCGCGGTCGAACGTCCACTCCTGCGTGCCGACCGTCTCCAGCACCAGCACCGCGATCAGCGAGCCCAGCTGGGCCGCGCGCTCGACGTTCAGGCCGCCGTCGAGGCCGGCCAGGAAGCCCGCGCGGAAGCCGTCGCCGACGCCCGTCGGGTCGGCCTTCGCGCGCTCGGGGACCGCGCCGATCTGCAGGGCCGTGCCGTCCTTGCCGACGATCTCGACGCCCTTCTCCCCCAGCGTCGTGATCCGCATGCCGACCTGCGCGAGGACGTCGGCCTCGGTCCAGCCGGTCTTCTGGAGCAGCAGCTCCCACTCGTAGTCGTTGCTGAACAGGTACTTCGCCCCGGCGACGAAGGCACGCGCCTGCTCGCCGCTCATCCGGGCCAGCTGCTGCGACGGGTCGACGGCGAAGGCGTACCCGCGCTGGCGGCACTCCTCGGCGTGGCGGACCATGCCCTCCGGGTCGTCCGGGCTGATCAGCACCAGGCTGAGCGCGCCGGCGCGCTCGGCGATCGGCTGCAGCTCGATGTTGCGGGACTCGGCCATCGCGCCCGCGTAGAACGTCGCGATCTGGCAGAGGTCCTCGTCGGTGGTGCAGACGAACCGCGCGGTGTGCGCGACCTCCGACACGTGCACGCCGGAGGTGTCGACACCGTGGCGCTCCAGCCAGGAGCGGTAGTCGGCGAAGTCGGCGCCGACGGCACCCACGAGGACCGGCTGGACGCCGAGGACCCCGAGCCCGAAGGCGATGTTGGCGCCGATGCCGCCGCGCCGGACCACGAGGTCGTCGGCGAGGAAGCTCAGGGAAACCCGGTGCAGCTGCTCCGCGACCAGCTGCTCCGCGAACCTGCCCGGGAAGTGCATGAGGTGGTCGGTCGCGATACTGCCGGACACCGCGATCCTGGCCCTGTCTGCCACCGGCTGCTCCTTTGTGTTCGACCTCACGGCAAAAGGCGCGAAGTTACCCCCGGGTCATGACCCATCCGGGTAGTTCGCGCACGCCCAGCCGACACTACCGGCTGGTACTCCTTCTCCAGTCGAATCGCGATCAATAGCGTTACGAATCGTGAACGCCGTCACCGAACCCGAGACCCTGTCCGAGCTGATCGCCGACTGCGCGCTCATCCCGGCGAACCTGCAGGCCGAGCGCCTGCCGCTGCCCCGCGTCACGGCCGAGCCGTGGGCGGTCGACGAGGCGTGCCACGCCCAGGTCGCGGAGCTCGACGCCTACGTGTAGTCCGCAGAGACGAAGAAGGCCCCGCCTCCCTTCCGGGGAGCGGGGCCTTTCTCAGGCTGACTCAGTGGAACGAGTCGCCGCAGGCACAGGAGCCGGTGGCGTTCGGGTTGTCGATCGTGAAGCCCTGCTTCTCGATCGTGTCCACGAAGTCGATGACGGCTTCCGACACGTACGGCGCGCTCATCCGGTCCACGGCGACCTTGAGGCCGTCGAAGTCGCGGAACAGGTCGCCGTCGAGCGTGCGCTCGTCGAAGAACAGCTGGTAGCGCAGGCCCGCGCAGCCACCGGGCTGGACGGCGATGCGCAGGTGCATGTCGTCGCGGCCCTCCTGCTCGAGCAGGGCCTTCGCCTTGGAAGCCGCGGCGTCGGTCAACGTGACGCCGTGGGTCTCCTCGGCGGTCTCGGCCTGCGTCGCGCCGGCGTGCTCAGCGGTCGTCATGGCACTCCCTCAAAGTTCGAACTCGCTGCGGATACTCCTCGTGCTGACGTCTTCAACACCCGGAGCGTCCGATCTGTTCCCCCACCATGGTCGCACATCGATCGACCTGGTGAACGGCGGCGTGACGCCTGCAATACCCTGGTGAGGTGAGGTTCCTGCGCCGAAGCACCACAGACACCGCCGCCGAAGAGCCGGAGACGACGGACGCCGTCGACGTCGCGGGCAAGGCGTTCACGCCCGGTAAGGGCAAGGCTACGCCCAAGCGTCGCGACGCGGAGGCGAAGAAGCGCGGCCCGGTGGCGCCGCCGCCCACCACCATGCGTGAGGCGATGAAGCGCAACAAGGAACTGCGCAAGTCGAACCCGCAGACGAAGGAAGACCGCCGCGCGGCCGCCAAGCTCCGCCGCGACCGCATGATGGCGGGCGACGACAAGTACCTCCTCCCCCGCGACCGCGGCCCGGTGAAGGCGTACGTCCGCGACCTGGTCGACACCCGGCGCAACCTGCTGGGCCTGTTCATGCCGCTGGCGATCGTGGTGTTCCTGGCGCTGCTGGTCCCGCTGCCCCAGGTCCAGTCGTACATCACGCTGCTGTGCACGGCGATGCTGCTGGTGATGGCGATCGAGGGCTTCGTGAACGGCCGGAAGATCGCGAAGCTGGTGCGGGAGAAGTTCCCGAAGGAGACGGTGAACGGCCGGTCGATCGGGTGGTACGCGTTCGTGCGGGCGTCCCAGATCCGGCGGCTGCGGGTGCCGAAGCCGCGGTTGAAGCCGGGCGACCCGATCCCGAACTGAGCTGGTTTCGAGAAGCCGGGTGGAGCGATGCTCTACCCGGCTTCTTGCTGTCCACGACCCGGCACGGACGTAGTGAATGACTCATTCATGTCGTCGGACGACATGAATGAGTCATTCACGTCACCCGGGGAGCCGGAGCGAGGCTGGAGTCACTCCAGGGTCGTTAGCAAAGCAAACGATTACCGCCTAAGCTCGCACCCATGGAGTTTCGTCGTCTCGGCCGCAGCGGCCTCAACGTCAGTGAGATCTCGTACGGGAACTGGCTCACCCACGGTTCCCAGGTCGAGGAGGACCAGGCCCACGCCTGCATCAAGGCCGCGCTCGACGCCGGCATCACCACCTTCGACACCGCCGACGTCTACGCCAACACCGCCGCCGAATCGGTCCTCGGCCGTGGCCTGAAGGGCCAGCGGCGGGAAAGCCTGGAGATCTTCACCAAGGTCTTCTGGCCCACCGGTCCCAAGGGTCCCAACGACAAGGGCCTGTCCCGCAAGCACATCATGGAGTCCGCGAACGCGTCCCTGCAGCGTCTCGGCACCGACTACGTCGACCTCTACCAGGCGCACCGGTTCGACCGGACCGTCCCGCTCGAAGAGACCATGCTCGCCTTCGCCGACCTCGTCCGCCAGGGCAAGGTGCTCTACGTCGGCGTCTCCGAGTGGACCGCCGAGCAGATCTCCCGCGGCGCCGCCCTCGCGCGCGAGCTGAAGATCCCGTTCGTCTCCAACCAGCCGCAGTACAACATGCTCTGGCGCGTCATCGAGGACCAGGTCATCCCCGCCTCCGAGCGCGAAGGCCTCAGCCAGATCGTCTGGTCGCCGATCGCGCAGGGTGTCCTGACCGGCAAGTACAAGCCCGGCCAGGACTACCCCGCCGGCTCGCGCGCCACCGACGAAAAGGGCGGCGCCAACATGGTCGCCCGCTTCCTCGACGAGAACGTCCTCAAGCGCGTCGCCGAACTGGAGCCGCTCGCCAAGCAGGCCGACCTGACCCTGGCTCAGCTGGCCGTCGCGTGGGTGCTCCAGAACCCGAACGTCGCCTCGGCGATCATCGGGGCCTCGCGGCCGGAGCAGGTGCACGAGAACGTCAAGGCCGCCGGCAAGAAGCTCGACGCCGACCTGCTCCAGGCCATCGACGACGTCCTCGGTGACGTCGTCGAACGCGACGCGAGCCTGACCAAGAGCCCCTAGTCCTGGTTGATCCGGCCCTGGAACGGCACCCCGAAGCCGAACGCGTCTTCGGGGGACAGCCGGGGCTCCAGGCCGAACCCGCGCAGGAGGCGGCTGGCGCCCGCCAGCCGGTCGCCTCCTCGCCCGGGGATCCGCGACGGCGCGAGGCCGTGCGAAACCAGCAGCGTCTCGACCTCGTCGATCAGCCGGTACGGGTCGAACTCACCCACGGACCCAGGTCTTCCCGGTGATCCGCTCGTAGACCTCGGTGTAGCGCTGCCGCGTCTGCTCGACGATGTCCGCCGGGATCTCCGGCCCGGGCGGGGTCTGGTCCCAGCCCGTCGACCGCGACCAGTCGCGGACGAACTGCTTGTCGAACGCGTGCTGCGGGCGGCCCGGCTCCCACTCGTCGGCGGGCCAGAACCGCGACGAGTCCGACGTCAGGACCTCGTCGCCGAGGGTCAGCGTGCCGTCGGCGTCGAAGCCGAACTCCAGCTTCGTGTCCGCGATGATGACGCCGTGCTTCGCCGCGTGCTCGGCGCCCTTCGTGTAGATCTCCAGCGTCAGCTCGCGAAGCCGCTTCGCGGTGTCCTCGCCGATGTCGTTCAGGACCTCGTCGAAGGTCATGAACTCGTCGTGCCCGGTGTCGGACTCCTTGGTCGTCGGCGTGAAGATCGGCTCGGGCAGCTTGTCGCCCTCGCGCAGGCCCGGCGGCAGCGCGACGCCGGAGATCTTGCCGTCGCGCTGGTATTCCCGCAGGCCCAGGCCGGCGAGGTAGCCGCGGGCGATGCACTCGACCTTGACCATCTTCAGCGGCTTGCAGCGCATCGCGCGCCCGGCGAACTCCGCCGGCACGTCGGTGGTCGACACGACGTGGTTCGGCACGACCCCGGCCATCCGGTCGAACCACCACGCGGAGAGCTGGTTGAGCAGCGCGCCCTTGTCCGGGATCAACGTCGGCAGCGCCACGTCGTAGACCGAGACCCGGTCGGACGCGACCAGCAGGATGTCCCCGCCGTCGAGCTCGTACAGGTCGCGGACCTTGCCCGCGTGGATCTTCTTCATTCGCCGTCCTCAGTCGTGTACTCGTAAAAAACCCAGTGGTCGGGCAAGGCGGCGGATTCACCGTACTCGACGACCGTCCCGTCGGCCGCCAGGAAGGTGCTCCGGCCGAGCAGCACCGGCGCCCCTTCGGGCAGGCCCAGTTCGCTCGCCTCCTCGCCGCTCGCGCGGCCCGCCGCGTGCCGTTCCTGCGTCGTCACGATCCTGGTGCCCAGCCGGGCGGCCGCGTGGGCCGAGGTGCCTTCGACGATCCGCTCCGCGACCAGCAGCGCCGGCGCCTTGGCCGAGAGCGCGCCGTCGAACCACGACGTCGACGTCGACAGCGGCCGCGAGTCCGGCCCGTACGTGGTGCGCTGCCGCCGGACCGCCGG
>NZ_JAAGNB010000305.1:0-5498 GCF_010550475.1 Amycolatopsis sp. SID8362 | reverse complement strand
GCCCGGCCAGCACCGGCCCCCGCCACTGCGCGAGCGCCCGCCGGTAGTGCCCCGCGGCCGCGACGGCGTCCCCGGCCCGCTTCCCATCGGCGACGGCCGCCCGGAAGACGAGCAGGTCGAGCTCGCCGGGCTCGACGTGCAGCCGGTAGCCGAGCGGCCCGTGCTCGACGCGGAGGCCGTCGATCCGCTCGCGCAGCCGCGAGAGGTAGGTGTGCAGGTTGGACGTGTGGGACTTCGGCGGCCCGCCCGGCCACAGCGCTTCGACCAGCACGTCGACGTGGACGTGCTGGTTGGCGTTGACCAGCAGCACGGCCAGCAGCGTGCGCTGCCGCTCGCCGCGCAGCGCGACCCAGTGCCCGGGCGGCCCTTCGATGGCGAGCGGCCCGAGCACGCCGAAGTGAGCCATGTCCGCCCTCCCGAGTACCGGAACGGCCACCGTAGCGAAGGGGTCCGACAGAAACGGGTGGCCGCTGGAGGTCGGATCCAGGCTCTTGGGTCCTCGAGTGGATCGAGCACTTGGACGATACGGCGCATGCTCGTGTCGTCCAGGCGATCGACGCGCTGGCGGAAGGTGGTCCCGGTTTGGGTCGACCGCTGGTCGACACCATCGTCGGGTCGAAGATCCAGAACCTGAAGGAGCTGCGGCCGGGTAGCGTGCGAATCCTGTTCGTCTTCGACCCTTGGCGGTCGAGTGTGCTGCTTGTCGCCGGGGACAAAGCCGGGCGGTGGAACGCCTGGTACCGGGAAGCGATCCCGCTGGCCGAGGACCGGTACGACCGCTATTTGAAGGAACGTCAGGCAGAGGAGAGCCGACCGTGACGGAGTACAAGCGCTGGAAGGACGTTCGCGCGGCGCACGTCGAGCGGGCCGGCGGCGAGGAAGCGGTCGAGGCGGGGAAACAGGAGCTGCTCGCCACCGTCCAGGGGCACCGCCTCGCCGAGATCCGCCGCGGCCGTGGACTGACTCAGCAGCAGCTGGCCGAACGGATGGGTGTCACCAAGGGACGGGTGTCCCAGATCGAGCAGGGCCAGATCGCCGGCTTTGAGGTGCTCGCCCGCTACGCCGCTGCTTTGGGAGGCCGGCTGCACCAGGCGATCTCCTTCGACGACGGCGACGTCGCCACCATCGCCTGATCGGAACCGTGGGCGAAGGTACGGGCGGTGGGGACCCGGCCGGACCGCGCCCATTACGCTCCACCCGGACATTCAGGACCTACCAGGGGAGCGGTCGTGTCAGCTGGAGGCGGAACCAAGGCGATCATCGCGGCCCTCGGGGCGAACGCCGGGATCGCGGTCGCGAAGTTCGCCGGCTTCCTCGTCACCGGGTCGTCGTCGATGCTGGCCGAGTCGGTGCACTCGCTGGCCGACACCACCAACCAGGGCCTGCTGCTGCTCGGGCAGAAGACGTCCAAGCGGGAAGCCGACCAGGAGCACCCGTTCGGCTACGGCCGCGACCGGTACTTCTACTCCTTCATCGTCGCCCTGATGCTGTTCAGCCTGGGCTCCGCCTTCGCGATCTACGAGGGCATCCACAAGATCAGCCACCCCGAGCCGCTCGAGTCGCCGATCGTCGCGGTGATCATCCTGCTCGTCGCGATCTGCCTCGAGGGCTACAGCTTCTACACCGCCATCGGCGAGTCGAAGAAGATCAAGGGCGACGCGAGCTGGTGGGGCTTCATCCGCCAGGCCAAGGAGCCCGAGCTGCCGGTCGTGCTGCTGGAGGACGCCGGCGCGCTGCTCGGGCTCGTCTTCGCGCTCGCCGGCGTCGGGCTCGCGGTCGGCACCGGCGACCCGGTCTGGGACGGCATCGGCACCCTCGCCATCGGCGCGCTGCTCGGGGTCATCGCGATCATCCTGATCGTCGAGATGAAGAGCCTGCTCATCGGCGAAGGCGCCACCGCGCCGGTGCTCGCGACGATCGTCGACGAGCTGGCCGCCGGGAAGGTCGAGCGCGTCATCCACATCCGCACCCAGTACCTCGGCCCGGACGAGCTGCTCGTCGCGGCCAAGCTGGCGATGGTGCCGGGGCTCGACACGGCCGCGCTGGCCGCGGCCATCGACGACGCCGAAGCCCGCGTCCGCGCCAAGGTGCCGGTCGCGAAGCTCATCTACCTCGAGCCGGACCTCGACCGCAGCCTGGCGAAGTAAGCTCCAAGATCCACTTCCGGGCGCTCGGCGAGCCGTCACGGACGTGACCCGTTAGGGTGACGTACCGCGATACACGCAGCTCAGCCGCAGGAGGTCAACGGTGCCCGGAACGGGATTGTGGCGCACTAAATCGATCGAACAGTCCATTGCGGACACCGACGAGCCGGACACCAAGCTCCGGCGGAACCTCAGCGCGTGGGACCTCACGGTGTTCGGCGTCGCGGTCGTCATCGGTGCCGGCATCTTCACGCTGACCGCGCGCACCGCCGGTGACTACGCCGGCCCGTCGGTGTCGCTCGCGTTCGTGTTCGCGGCGATCGCCTGCGCGCTCGCGGCGCTCTGCTACGCGGAATTCGCGTCGACCGTGCCGGTCGCGGGCAGCGCGTACACGTTCTCCTACGCCACCTTCGGCGAGTTCATGGCGTGGATCATCGGCTGGGACCTGATCCTCGAGCTCGCCGTCGGCGCCGCGGCGGTGGCCAAGGGCTGGTCGGTCTATCTCGAGACGGTGCTCGGCTCCCTCTTCGGCAAGGGCGCCGCGACGACGTTCGCCGTCGGCGGCGTGACCGTCGACTGGGGCGCGCTGCTCGTCGTCGCGGTCCTCACGACGCTGCTGGTGCTCGGCACGAAGCTGTCGTCGCGGGTGTCGATGGTGATCACCGGCATCAAGGTCGCCGTCGTGCTGTTCGTGATCATCCTCGGCTTCTTCTACATCAAGGGCGCGAACTACACGCCGTACATCCCGCCGGGCGAGACCGGCGGGGCCGGCCAGACCGGCGTCGACCAGTCGCTCTTCTCGCTGATCGCGGGCGGCGCGAGCAGTTCGTTCGGCGTGTTCGGCCTGCTCGCCGGCGCGTCGCTGGTGTTCTTCGCGTTCATCGGCTTCGACATCGTCGCGACCACCGCCGAGGAGACGAAGAACCCGCAGAAGGCCGTGCCGCGCGGGATCATGGGCTCGCTGGCCATCGTCACGGTGCTCTACGTCGCGGTGTCGCTGGTGGTCGTCGGCATGACGAACTACAAGAAGCTCGCCACCGACGCGGGCGACGGCAGCCACAAGACGCTCGCCACCGCGTTCTCCGACAACGGCGTCGACTGGGCGGCCAACATCATCTCCTTCGGCGCGCTGGCCGGCCTGACCACCGTCGTCATGGTGCTGATGCTGGGCCAGGTCCGGATCATCTTCGCGATGTCGCGGGACGGCCTGATGCCGCGCGGGCTGGCGAAGACCGGCGAGCACGGGACGCCGAAGGGCGCGACGCTGATCGTCGGCGGCCTGGTCGCGCTCGCCGCCGGTTTCTTCCCGGCGGACAAGCTCGAAGAAATGGTGAACGTCGGCACGCTGTTCGCGTTCGTGCTCGTCTCGGCCGGGGTGCTCGTCCTGCGCCGGACGCGCCCGGACCTGCCGCGCGCGTTCAAGGTGCCGCTGATGCCGGTCATCCCGGTACTGGCGATCCTGGCCTGCCTGTGGCTGATGCTGAACCTGACCGTGCTGACCTGGCTGCGGTTCATCGCCTGGATGGTGCTGGGCGTGGTCATCTACTTCGCCTACAGCCGCCGTCATTCCCTGCTCGGCAAACGGCAGGCCGACGGGACCGGCGACCCCGTGAAGCCGGCCTGATCGACCAGGTCGGCGGGGCTTTTTCCGGCGCAGGGTACGGAACGGCAGGTCACGAGCGGGTTAAAAAGGGGACCCCGGGTACGAGGGGGAGTGACGTGCGATACCTTTCGTTCCTCCGCGTGCCACTGACGGGTGAATTACAGCAGTGTGGTTACACGCTCAGTGGTGCCGCGACCACAGATTTCGAAGTGCTGTCTCCCCCGCCGGTACAGGAGTTCCCCTATGCGCAGACGTACCTTCCGCGGCGCCGTTGCAGTCATGGCGCTGACCACCGCGGCACTCATCGGCACCGCCGGCTCCGCGCTGGCCTGCTACCCGTCGGACGACCACGCCACCGCGGTGCCGAACCCGAAGATCCGCAACTGCGCGGACGCGAAGGTTCCCGGTGACACGCTGGTGAAGTCCGGGGACAAGACGGACCTGATCGAGTTCACCGGCGGGGTGCCGGACAAGGACAAGACCCTGACGATCACCAGCGTCGCCGAGGGTGTCACGATCACCGCGATCGTGGTCAAGGGCGGCGACGGGTACAACCTGTACGTGCCGGGCGAGAAGGGCCTGTCCGAGACCCCGCCGTGGCAGGACCTCAAGTCGCCGCTGAACGGCGGCCGCCAGGTCCCGACCATCAGCCACTGGTTCGTCTGCGGCAGCAAGAAGGACACCCCGCCGAGCGAGACGACGGCGCCGACGAAGCCGTCCACCCCGGCCACCGAGACCTCGAAGCCGAGCGCCCCGGCGACCTCGGAGACCTCGGTCTCGCCGACCAGCACCACCGCTCCGGCCGCCGTCCCGGCGGGCAACGAGTCGGGCACCGGTGGCGGCCTGGCGAACACCGGTTTCGACAACAGCTGGCTGATCTGGGTCGCGGCCCTGCTGCTGGTCGCCGGTGGCGGTCTGCTCGCGCTGCTGAAGTTCCGCCGCAAGGCTTCCGAGTAAGCCTCAGCGAAGTGCCGTGAAGGCCTCCTTACCGGTCATAAAAGCCGGTAAGGAGGCCTTCACAGCTTTCCGGGGAAGTCGCCGAAGAGCAGGCCCTGTTCGCCGTTCGAGGGTTTGCCGAGGCCGGCGGCCATCGCGACGGCGTGGTCCCACTCCGCGTCGACCACGTAGTCCTGGTGCCGGAGCACGCCCGGCGCCCAGCGGTGCCGCCCGGTCGGGCCGCGCAGCGGGTCCGGCAGCCAGTGGTCGCCGCCGAGGATGAGGACGCCGTTCTCGTCCGCCTTCGCCTTCAGCGGCCCCGAACCGCCTTCGGGCTGGAAGCCGACGCCGTAGAGCTGCCGGTCGGAGACCTCGTGCCGCCACGTCGTCACGCCGCCGCCGAAGATGTCGGTGCCGCGGCAGAGCGCGCGCCACCGGCCGTCGAGGTCGGCGAAGAGCGCTTCCAGCGCCTCCTGCGGCAGCAGCGCGGGGAACGCCCGCTGGTACCCCCACTGCAGC
Source organism: Amycolatopsis sp. SID8362 (assembly GCF_010550475.1). NCBI lineage: Bacteria > Bacillati > Actinomycetota > Actinomycetes > Pseudonocardiales > Pseudonocardiaceae > Amycolatopsis > Amycolatopsis sp. SID8362. The sequence continues at coordinate 296 of NZ_JAAGNB010000305.1, read as the reverse complement.
GGGGAGCCGGCGGTGAGCACGCCGACACGTTCGAGGTCCGCCGCCGGCAGTTCGGCCGCGAGCCGGGCGGCCGCCATGATCGTGAGCAGGCTGCCGAGGTTGTAGCCGGAGAGCACCACCCGCGTCCCCGGTTCGGCGAGGTGCTCGCGGGCCCGCGCGGCCAGTTCCGGCACGACCTTCAGCGCGTAGCACGGCGGGACCGTCGGGTGCGCGGCCCGCGGCCAGAAGCAGACGAGGTCGGCCAGCGCGCCGAGGTGCCGGCTGCGCTGCGGGGTCCGCGCGGCCGTGTAGACGAC
>NZ_JAAGNB010000245.1:0-12349 GCF_010550475.1 Amycolatopsis sp. SID8362 | reverse complement strand
ACATGCCGTTCGAGACGCTCGCGAAGCTGCGTCGCGCGCTCGTGCCGGGCGGGGTGCTCGTGGTGCTGGGCCTGGCGCGGCCGAGCACGCCGGTGGACTGGGCGCGGGCCGTGGCGGCGGTGCCGGTCAACGCGCTCGCCCGGCTGGTCGTCTACGCGGGTGAGCGGCTGAACGGCGGCCCCGAGGACGGCCCGAAGGCCCCGGTGGTCGACGACTTCCCCACGATGGCCGACGTGCGCCGCGAGGCGGCCCGGCTGCTGCCCGGGAGCACCGTACGGTCGCTGTTCTTCTGGCGCACGTTGATCACTTACCGTGAGCACGGCGTGGGTGACCCGACTGGCGGGTGAAGTTCATCCCCGTCGCCGACCGGTACTCGCTAGATGTGGAGGCAGCGTTTCCACCAGCGAGAACGGGGTCTTCATGCGCATCACCCGGCTGCTCACCGCCGTCGTCTCGGCAGCTGTCCTGCTGCCGGCGTCGGCCACTGTGGCGTCTCCGGCGTCCGCGGCGACCGTCGGCAGCTACGTCGCCCTCGGCGACTCCTACACCTCCGGGCCGTTCATCCCCACCCAGCGGCTCGACCCGCTCGGCTGCGGGCGGTCCACCGCGAACTACCCGTCGGTGCTCGCCGCCGCGCTGCACGCCGGCCGGTTCACCGACGTCAGCTGCGCCGGGGCGGACACCACGAACCTGACGCGGCCACAGGGCGTGCCGTTCAACGGCACCAACCCGCCGCAGCTGGGCGCGCTGCGGATCGACACCGACCTGGTCACCCTCGGCATCGGCGGCAACGACTACGGCATCTTCGGCAGCCTGACCTCGACGTGCCCGGGCCTGCGGGCGAGCGACCCGACGGGCAACCCCTGCGAAGAGCACTTCAAGGGCTCGGTCGCCTCGGCGATCGACAACATCGGGCCGCGGGTCGAGGCGGTCCTCGCCGCGATCCACGAGCGCTCGCCGAAGGCTCGGGTGGTGCTGGTCGGCTACCCGCGGATCGCGCCGGAAAAGGGCTACTGCCCGGACGTGCTGCCGTTCGCCGACGGCGACTACGCGTGGCTGAACGGCGTCGAGGAGAAGCTGAACTCCACGCTGTCCGACGCCGCGGACGCCGACGGCGCGACGGAGTTCGTCGACACGTTCGGCCCGTCCCGCGGCCACGACGCGTGCGCGCGCGGCGGCTCGGCGTGGATCAACGGGAAGGACCAGAACGTCTTCGAGGCAGCTGCCTACCACCCGTTCAAGGCGGGCATGGCGGGCGTGGCGGGGGTGGTGCTCAAGGCGCTGCGCTGACGAACTCCAGCACGATCCGGGCGAACTCGTCCGGCAGCTCGGCCGGGGCGCCGTGCCCCGCGTCGACCTCGGCGGCGCGCGCGTGCGGGATCGCGGCGACCAGCTCCCGCTGCTGCTCCGCCGTGACCAGCCGGTCGTGCGCGCTGCCGAGCACCAGCACCGGCGCGGTGATGGCGCCGAGCACCGGGCGCAGGTCGACGGCGCGGTCGGTCTCGATCTGGCGGTCCGCGCCGGGCTGGATCACCGTGTCGAGCGTCTTGACGAGCTGCTCGTTGCTCTCGCCGGTGGCCTGCTCCCAGTAGCGCGGGCCGAAGGCCATCAGCGGGAGCAGCCGCGCGAAGGACCCGGTTTCGAGCAGGTCCAGCCAGAAGCGGAATTCGGCGTCCTGGCGGGTGTCCGTGACGGGCCAGGCGGCGTGCAGCACCGCTGTCCGGACGCGGTCCGGGCGGGTGCCCGCCAGGTGCGCCGCCACGACCGCGCCGAGGGAATGGCCGACGACGTGGGCGTGGTCGACGCCCGCGTGGTCCAGGACGGCTTCGGCTTGGGCGGCCAGGTCTTCGACGCTGATCGGGCCGCCGTCGTCGGTGGTCAGCCCGGAGCCGGGGAAGTCGGGGGCGAGGACGGTGAAGCCGACGGCGCGCGCCGTCAGGAAGTCCCACTGCTCGCGGGAGGCGGCGGTGCCGTGCAGCAGGAGCAGCGCGGGGCCGTCCCCGGTCCGGTCGTAGTGGACGGTCGTGCCGCCGAGCGTCACTTCGGGCATGGGTCGGGCTCCTTCAGGCGATCGAGCGGAGGGCGGCGGTGAACGCGCGCGGGTCCTCCTGGTGCGGGAGGTGCCCGCAGCCGGCGAGGACGTGCACCCGGGCGCCGGGCGTCTCGGCGGCGCAGGCGCGCGGGACTTCGAGGGGGATCTGGCCGTCCAGCTCGCCGTGCAGGTAGGTGATCGGGACCTTCAGGTCCTTCAGCCGCGGCCGCGGGTCGTAGGTGGTGCACTCGGTGAAGAGTTCGTCGATGTAGACGCCGGAGTCGAGCAGCTGCCGGACGGTCCAGCCGACCAGCTCGGGCGCGGCCTTCGGCCCGAACCAGTCCGGCACCCAGCCGGCGACGGTGCCGGCACGGTCGTCAACGAGCTGTTCCCGCAGCTCACGCACCTTGGCGAGCATGCCGGTGCTCGGCCAGTAGCCCGGGCTGTCGACGGCGACGACGCGCTCGACCAGCTCGGGCCGGGCGAGCGCGAGTTCGGTGGCGAAGACGCCGCCGATGCTGGACCCGACGACGGTGGGGTGGATCCCGAGTGTCTCGATCAGGCCGGCGAGGTCGTCGACGACGCCGGCGATGGTGTTGCCCTCGGCGGGGTGGTCCGAGCGGCCGCACCCGCGCCAGTCGACGGTGACGACGCGGTGATCGCGCACGAGATCGGGCAGGCACGACTGCCAGACGCGGCCGCTGGTCCCCCAGCCGTGCAGGAGCAGCAGGGCGGGGCCGGTACCGGCGTCTTCGTAGTGCAGCCGGGTGTGGTTCACGGTGGTGTAAGGCATGCCTTGAGCTTGGTCCCGGCTTCGGCGCCTTTCGATGGGCAGTTCGCTCGTACACTCATCACGAGCGGTGATGAATGGGGTGTCTCGTGGAGCTTCGCCAGCTCAGGTACTTCGTGACGGTGGCCGAGGAGCTGCACTTCGGGCGCGCGGCGGAGCGACTGCACATCGTCCAGCCGGCGGTGAGCCAGCAGGTGCGGCGGCTGGAGCGGTCGCTGGGGGTGTCGTTGTTGTCGCGGACGACGCGTTCGGTGGTCTTGTCGGAGGCCGGACAGCGGTTCCTGCCGCACGCGCGTGCGGTACTGGCGGCGGCCGACCGGGCCGCGGACTCGGTGGCAGACTTCCGCGCCGCCGGGCCGTTGGTCCGGCTGGGGACGAGCGAAGGCCTGGGCGACCGGCTGGACGCGTTGCTGAGCGCTTTCGCGCGCCTGGCGCCTTCGGCGTCCTTGGAGCTGGTCCACGCGCCGACTTCGCAACGCCTCCAGCGCGTCCGGGACGGCTCGCTGTCCGCGACCATCGTGCGGGGCTCGTGGCCGTTCTCCGGGCTCGACTTCACTCCCTTGTGGACGGACGAGGTCCTGGTGGCCCTGCCCGCTTCACACCCGCTGGCGGCTTCGGTCGAGGTCGCGTTCGCCGAGCTGGCATCGTTGCCGGTGCGGCTCCCGGCCCGGTCGCGGAACCCGCCGTTGCACGATCTGGTCGTCGCTTGCTGCCGCGAAGCCGGGTTCGAACCGGTGCTGGGCAAGGAGTTCACGACGGCGCAGGACACGTTGGGGACGCTGGGTTTCGGGCGGCCGCACTGGACGGTGTTCTACCGGGCGCACGCGAACCTTCTGCCGGTACCGGGCGTGGCGTTCCGGCCGTTGCGCGATCCCGCACCGCGGATGCCGGCGTACCTGGCGACCCCGGCGGACCGCCGCTTGACCCCGGAGGTGGTGGCGTTGATCGAGGCGGCCCGCGAAACCGAGGATGGCTGAGGCGGCACTTTCGCAGGGAAAGTGCCGCCTCGGCGACCTCAGGAAGCCGGCAGCGCGGCGAGGCGGACGGTGATGCGGTCGATGTCCGCCACCGCCGTTTCCTTGCGCACCTTGATCTTGTCGATCACCGGGGCCGGGGCCTTCGCGATGAACGCCTCGTTGCCCAGCTTCGCTTCCGTCTGCGTCAGCTCCTTCTGGGCCGCCGCCAGGTCCTTCTCCAGGCGCTTGCGCTCGGCCGCGACGTCGACCGTGCCCGAGAGGTCCAGCTCCACCGTCACCACGCCGTCCGCCAGCGCCACTTCCAGGGACGCGCTGGCCGCGAACTCGTCGGCCGGCGGGGTCAGGCGCACCAGGGACCGGACCGCCTCTTCGTGGCCGCCGGTGTAGCCCGCCAGGCGGGACGCCACCTTCTGGCCCGGCTTCAGGCCCTGGTCGGCGCGGAAGCGGCGGATCTCCGTCACCAGCTTCTGGACGTCCGCGATCCGGGCGTCGGCCACCGCGTCCGCGTAGCCCTCAAACGCGGCCGGCCACGAAGCGATCACCAGCGACTCGCCGCCGGTCAGCGCCGTCCAGAGCTTCTCCGTGATGAACGGGATGAACGGGTGCAGCAGCCGGAGCACCGTGTCGAGCACGTGCCCCAGAACGGACCGGGTCGCCGCGACTCGCGAGGAGTCCCCTTGGTAGAGCTGGACTTTCGCCAGCTCCAGGTACCAGTCGCACAGCTCGTTCCAGGTGAACTGGTAGAGCGCGCCCGCCACCTTCGCGAACTGGAAGTCCTCGAACAGGCCGTCCACTTCGGACACCAACGCGCTCAGGCGGCCCAGGATCCAGCGGTCCGCTTCCGTCAGGTCGGCGGCAGGCGGAAGGGCGGAAGCGACCGAAGCGCCGTTCATCATCGCGAACTTCGTGGCGTTCCACAGCTTCGTGCAGAAGTTGCGGGAGCCCGCCGCCCACTCGTCGGCCAGTGCCATGTCCGCGCCCGGGTTCGCGCCGCGGGCGAGGGTGAAGCGGGTGGCGTCCGCGCCGTACGCGTCCATCCACTCCAGCGGGTCGATCACGTTGCCGCGCGACTTCGACATCTTCTTGCCGTTCGCGTCCCGGATCAGGCCGTGCAGGTACACGTGGTCGAACGGCTGCGCGCCCTGCATCTGGTGCACGCCGAACATCATCATCCGGACGACCCAGAAGAACAGGATGTCGTAGCCCGTCGAGAGCACGCTCGTCGGATAGAACTTGGCCAAGTCCTCGGAAGCCGAAGGCCAGCCCAACGTCGACATCGGCCACAGGCCCGACGAGAACCACGTGTCCAGCACGTCCGGGTCCTGCGTCCAGCCCTCGCCCGACGGCGGCTGCTCGTCCGGACCGACGCAGACGACTTCGCCGTCCGGGCCGTAGTACACCGGGATGCGGTGGCCCCACCACAGCTGGCGCGAAATCGTCCAGTCGTGCATGTTGTCGACCCAGTCGAAGTACCGCTTGCCCAGCTCCGGCGGGTGGATCTTGGTGCGGCCGTCGCGGACCGCGTCGCCTGCCAGCTTGGCCAGCTCCTCGACCTTGACCCACCACTGCAGCGACAGCCGCGGCTCGACGACCGTGTCGCAGCGGGAGCAGTGCCCGACCGCGTGGACGTACGGGCGCTTCTCGGCGACGATCCGGCCCAGCTCGCGCAGCGCCGCGACCACCGCGGGCCGTGCCTCGAACCGGTCGAGGCCCTCGAACGGGCCGGCGACCGTGATTTCGGCCTTCTCGTTCATCACGGTGAGCATCGGCAGGTCGTGGCGGCGGCCGATCTCGAAGTCGTTCGGGTCGTGCGCCGGGGTGACCTTCACCGCACCGGTGCCGAACTCGGGGTCGACGTGCTTGTCGGCCACGATCGGGATGCGGCGGCCGGTCAGCGGGAGCTCGACCTCGGTGCCGACCAGGTGCGCGTACCGCTCGTCGTCCGGGTGGACGGCGACCGCGGTGTCGCCCAGCATCGTCTCCGCGCGCGTCGTCGCCACGACGATGGCGTCGGCACCGTCGCCGTAGCGGATCGACACGAGTTCGCCGTCGTCGTCGTTGTGGTCGACCTCGATGTCCGACAGCGCCGTCCGGCAGCGCGGGCACCAGTTGATGATCCGCTCGGCGCGGTAGATCAGGCCCTCGTCGAAGAAGTTCTTGAACACCGTCTGGACGGCCTTGGAGAGGTTCTCGTCCATGGTGAAGCGCTCACGCGACCAGTCGACGCCGTCGCCGAGGCGCTTCATCTGGCCGAGGATCTTGCCGCCGTACTCGGCCTTCCACTCCCAGACGCGCTCGACGAACTTCTCGCGGCCCAGGTCGTGGCGGGAAAGGCCCTCGCCGGCCAGCTGGCGCTCGACGACGTTCTGCGTCGCGATGCCCGCGTGGTCCATGCCCGGCAGCCACAGCACCTCGTAGCCCTGCATGCGACGGCGGCGGCTCATCGCGTCCATCAGGGTGTGGTTGAGCGCGTGGCCCATGTGCAGCGAACCGGTCACGTTCGGCGGCGGCAGTACGATCGAGAACGGCGGCTTCTCCGACGAGGCGTCGGCCGTGAAGTACCCGGCCGCTACCCAGCGGTCGTACATCGGTGCTTCCTCGGCGGCCGGGTCCCAGGCACCCGGAAGGTCGGTGGTCTGCTGCGGAGCGTTCTCGGTCACAATGGACAAGTCTACGAACCCGTCACGGCGGGTCACCCAGGGGGAAGGCACTCGGGATGGCACAGCCTCACCAGCCGCAGGATCCGGACGACCGGCGCCTCGAGACGCACCCGGACCTGATGAACCCGGATTGGCAGAAGTTCGCCGAGCGGGACGCCTGGCTGGGCGCCAAGAAGGACCTCAGGAAGCGCCGCAAGCGGGAGCAGCGCGCGGGCGGCTTCCAGCGCCCGGGGCAGAGCCGCTGGCCGGGCGTGCTGGCCCTGCTCGTCGTGGCCGGCCTGGTCGCCGCGGCGCTCATCGTGCACCAGATCCAGGGCGTCGGCGTCAACGAAGACCCGTTCGTCTTCTTCGGGTCGTAACGCTCGTTCCCCGCTGTCGATGATCAGGCATCGACCTTGGGGGAAGCACGTGGACGACGACAACCTGCTCGACTCGCACCCGGACCTGATGGACCCGGAGTGGCGCAAGCACGCGCAGACGGACGCCTGGCTGGGCGCCAAGAAGGACCGGAAGCAGTTCCGCAAGCAGCAGATGCGCAGCGCGCGGAGGCCCCGGCGGCGCTGGTGGATCTTCGCCGTGTTCGTGCTGATCCTCGGCGTGACCACGGCGGCGATCGTGTACGTCGGGCGCCGGCCCGCCCCGGTGGCCGGACCGCCGAACCCGACGCAGGTGGCGCAGTTCGCCCACGTCGACCTGGCCCGGCCGTACGACGGCACGCCGGCCCAGAACTGGCCGAAGGGCCTCGACGGCATCACCTCGCCCGCCGCCGCGCCGGTCGGCGCCTTCAAGGCCGAAGCGGTCGCGGACGCCTACGCGAAGACCCGGCAGGCGATCACCGCCGCCCACCTCGACCCCGCCGTGCTGTTCGCGCACGACCCGAAGGCCTTCCTCGCGCTCTTCGCCCCGGACCAGCGCGAGCAGCTGGCGCCGCGGCTGGCCGCAAAGCCGGCGAAGGACCAGGCCGGCTTCGACTCCTACCTGACCGAGATCGCCGACGGCTACCACCTCCTCGACGCGGGCCCCCGCACGTTCGGCACACTCACCGCGCGGCCTGGCGAAAAGCCCGGTGAGCTGGCCGTCGACGCGAAGTACGTGATCTCCTACGCCTTCGACAACGTCCACCCGGAGACGCTGACCAGCCCGAACGAGATCGTCAGCTTCCTGCGCGTGGACGAGACCTACGTCGTCGCCGCCGGCTCCCGAGTCGCGAAGAGCAGCCAAGGGCTGTGGCTCGACGGCGGGCAGAGCGCGACCTCGTCGGTCGGCTGCGCCGCCTTCAGGGAGGGTTTCCTCGCCCCTGGCTACGCGAACCCGCCGGCCGGTCCGTCGGCCGGCGACCAGGACGCGCCCGGCTACTACGACCCGAAGTACCCGGTCCCGACCATCGACGACTGCCACTGACCCACCCGCACTCCCGCAGGGGGTGCGTCACATCCAGATGCACAGCCTGGACTGCACAGTTAAACTGTGTACATGGGCGAAGTACCTCCGCACGTGGCCGAAAGCGCCGGCTGGCTCCGCGGTGTCGTCGGGCAGCTGCACCGGCGGCTGCGCCAGGTCGACAACGCCGGGATCCTGACGCCGTCGCAGTCCGCCGTGCTCAACCGGCTGCACCGGGCGGGCCCGGCCACCCAGGGTGAGCTGGCCGCCGCCGAGCACGTGCGGCAGCAGTCCATGGCCGCCACCCTCGGCGTCCTCGACGAGCTCGGCTACCTCGCCCGCACACCCGATCCCGCAGACCGGCGGCGTGTGGTGATCAGCCTGTCCCCCGCCGGTCGCGACACCGTGCGCGGCATCCTCCAGCACCGCGAAGAGTGGCTGGCCCAGGCGTTGCTGGACGAGCTGTCCCCCGCCGAGCTCGACGTCGTCACGCGCGCGCTGCCGCTGCTGCAGCGCGTGGCCCAGCACTGAAGGGAAGCCCCACGACCACCGTCACCGCCCCCGCCAAGTTCGGCGCCCGCCTGGTCACCCCGCTGGTGGCAGGCGCGGTGCTCAACCCGATCAACTCCACCCTCATCGCCGTCGCGCTCGTGCCGATCGGGCAGAGCTTCAGCGCCGGCCCCGGCCAGACCGCGTGGCTGATCTCGGCGCTGTACCTCGCCACCGCGGTCGGGCAGCCGGTGGTCGGGCTGCTCGTCGACCGCTACGGCGCCCGCCGCGTGCTGCTGGCCGGCGCGACGCTGGTGATCGTCGCCGGGATCGCGGGGATGATCCCGCTCTCGGTCGGCTGGCTGACGGGCGTGCGGGTGGTGCTCGGCCTCGGCACGTGCGCCGGGTTCCCGGCCGCGATGGCCGTGCTGCGCCACCACGCCGAAGCTAACGGCCAGGGCGTGCCCGCCCGCGTGCTTTCGGTGCTGTCGATGTCCGCGCAGACGGTGATGGTGATCGGCCCGACGCTGGGCGGCGTGCTGATCGGGCTGTTCGGCTGGCCGGCGATCTTCGCCGTCAACATCCCGCTCGCCGGGCTTTCGCTGGTGCTGACGCTGCTGTGGGTGCCCGCGAACGACCGGGGCGAGCGCACCGCCACCCGGATCGACGTGCTCGGCATCGCGCTGTTCTCCGCGACGCTGCTGGCGCTGCTGTTCTTCCTGATGGCCCCGGGTGCCGAGGCGTGGCTGCTCGCCGTCGTCGCCGCCTTCGGGACCGCGTTCGCCCTCGTCGAGCTGCGGCGCGACCACCCCTTCCTCGACCTGCGGATGCTCGCGGCCAACAGCGCGATCCTGCGCACCTACCTGCGGCAGGCGCTGAGCTTCATGGCCATCTACGCGATCATGTTCGGTTACGTTCAATGGCTCGAGACCGCGCGACGGCTGTCCGAGGAGGCCGCCGGGCTGATGCTGCTGCCGATGTCGGGCACGGCGGTCTGCGCCGCGGCGTTTTCGGGGCGCGCGTCCGGGATCAAGGCGCGGCTGGTCACCGTGGCGGTCGCGCTGGCCGGCGGCTCGGCGTTGCTGCTGTTCGTCCACGACAACACGGGGTCGGGCGCGCTGCTCGCGCTGGCGGCGTTGTTCGGCCTGGCGCAGGGTCTGACCAGTGTCGCGAACCAGACAACGCTCTACGGCGAGGCGCCCGCCGAGCAGATGGGCACCGCGAGCGGCCTGTTCCGCACGGCCCAGTACCTCGGCGCGATCGTGGCCTCGACGCTCATCGCCCTCTGCTACGGCCCGCACGCGGATTCCGCCGGGCTGCACCGGCTCGCCGTCGCGCTGGTCGTCATCAGCGCCCTGTTGCTCGTCGTCACCGTCGCCGACCGCGGCCTGCGCGCCGCAAAGGTGAAATCGGCGTGAGGCGACGCAACTTTCCTAGGGAAAGTGCGCGCCGCAGCGTGAGGCGACGCATCTTTCCTGGAGAAAGTGGCGCGCTGGTCGTGTGACCCACCCCTGTTAGCGCGCGCGATCATCGAGGCGGACGATGGGCACATGACCCGTGAAGCGCCGGCGCAGGACGTGGACGAGACCCGCCTCGAGGTGGGCAAGCCGAAGGGCTGGGCGGCCGGGATACCCGGGGTCGCCGTGTCGCTCGCCCGCAGCGTCGAGCAGATGGGCACCGGCCGGACGATCAAGGCGCTGCGGCTGCTGAACCAGCGCGAGGGCTTCGACTGCCCCGGCTGCGCGTGGCCGGAACCGCGTGAGGTCGACGGCGAGAAGCGCAAGCTGGCCGAGTTCTGCGAAAACGGCGCCAAGGCCGTCGCCGAGGAGGCCACGAAACGGCGGGTGGACCGCGGGTTCTTCGCGAAGCACCCGATCGAAGACCTCCGGAGCAAGACCGACTACTGGCTCGGCCAGCAGGGCCGGATCACCGAGCCGTTCGTACTGCGCGAAGGCGCGACGCACTACGAGCCGATCTCCTGGGACGACGCGTTCGAGCTCGTCGCCGGCGAGCTGAAGACGCTGACCGACCCGAACGAGGCGTTCTTCTACACCTCCGGGCGCACCAGCAACGAGGCCGCGTTCCTCTACCAGCTGATGGTGCGTTCCTTCGGCACCAACAACCTGCCGGACTGCTCCAACATGTGCCACGAGTCCTCGGGCGCGGCGCTGTCGGCCACCACCGGCGTCGGCAAGGGCTCGGTCAGCCTGGCCGACATCCACAAGGCGGACCTGATCGTCGTCGTCGGGCAGAACCCGGGCACCAACCACCCGCGGATGCTCTCGGCGCTCGAAGTCGCCAAGGGCCACGGCGCCAAGGTCATCGCCGTGAACCCGTTGCCCGAAGCCGGGTTGATGCGGTTCAAGAACCCGCAGAACGTCCGCGGCGTCGTCGGCAAGGGCACGCCGCTGGCCGACGAGTTCGCCCAGATCCGCCTGGGCGGCGACCTCGCGCTGTTCCAGGCCGTCGGGCACCTGCTGCTCGCCTGGGACGAAGAAGCGCCGGGCGCGATCGTCGACCGCGAGTTCGTCGCGCAGGCCACCGAAGGCTTCGACGACTACGCGAAGCACCTGCGGGAGATCGACTGGCCCGAGGTCGAGCGCGCCACCGGGCTGCCGCGCGAGCAGATCGAGCGCGTCGCGCGGATGATCGCGTCGTCGGAGCGGACGATCTACTGCTGGGCGATGGGCCTGACGCAGCACAAGCACGCCGTGCCGACGATCTCCGAGATCGCGAACCTGGCGCTGATGCGCGGCATGATCGGCAAGCCCGGCGCGGGCCTGTGCCCGGTGCGCGGGCACTCGAACGTCCAGGGCGACCGGACGATGGGCATCTGGGAGAAGATGCCGCAGTCCTTCATGGACGCCCTCGCCGCCGAGTTCGGCATCGAAGTCCCGCGCGAGCACGGCCTCGACACCGTCGACGCGATCCGCGCGATGCGCGACGGCCGCGGCAAGGTCTTCTTCGCCGTCGGCGGCAACTTCGCGTCGGCGACGCCGGACACGGACGCCACCGAGAAGGCGCTCGAGTCGTGCTCGCTGACCGTCCACGTCTCGACGAAGCTGAACCGGTCGCACGTCGTCCACGGCCGCACGGCGCTGATCCTGCCGACGCTCGGGCGCACCGAGCGCGACGTCCAGGCGAGCGGCGAGCAGTTCGTCACGGTCGAGGACTCGATGTCGCAGGTGCACACCTCCCGCGGCCGTCTCACGCCGGCGAGCGAGCACCTGCTCTCCGAGGTCGCCATCGTCGCCCGGCTCGCGGAAAAGCTGTTCGGCGCGGGCCACGCGGTACCGTGGCGGACGTTCGAGACCGACTACGACCTGATCCGCGACCGGATCTCGCGGGTCGTGCCCGGCTGCCACGACTACAACCGCCGCGTCCGCGAGCCCGACGGGTTCGTGCTGCCGCACGCGCCGCGCGACTCCCGCGAGTTCACCGGCACGGCCACCGGCAAGGGCAACTTCACGGTCTCGGAGCTGGAGTACCCGCAGGCGCCCGAGGGCAGGCTGCTGCTGCAGACGATGCGCAGCCACGACCAGTACAACACCACGATCTACGGCCTTTCCGACCGCTACCGCGGCATCGAGAACGCCCGCCGGGTGGTGCTGGTGAACCCGGACGACATCGCCGCGCTCGGCCTGACCGACGGCGCACTGGTCGACCTGGTCTCCGAGTGGCGCGACGGCGACCGCCGGGCACCTTCGTTCCGCGTCGTGGCGTACCCGACAGCCCGCGGCTGCGCGGCGGCGTACTTCCCCGAGGCGAACGCCCTGGTCCCGCTGGACTCGGTGGCGGACAAGTCGAACACCCCGGTGTCGAAGGCGATCGTGGTGCGGCTCGAGCACCGGCACTGACTCGCCGGGGCGGCGGGGAAGTCAGGGGGCCGGAGCGACAGGGAAGTCCCGCCCCGCCCGCAGCGGACCGGCGACCACGATCACCGTCGCCACCGCGAGCACGCCGAGCATCGCCCACACCGCCGCCCGCGGTCCCGCGAGCGCGCCGAGGGCCCCGTCCAGCA
>NZ_JAAGNB010000190.1:0-5887 GCF_010550475.1 Amycolatopsis sp. SID8362 | reverse complement strand
GGCCGCGCGTCACCGCGGCGGCGGACGACGCCGTGACGGCGGCGGTGGTGCGCGTCGGGCTGATCGCGTTCGAGGACGCGGACTTCCGCGAACTGGCGCGGCAGGGCGCCCGGTTCGGCGTCCGGGCCATCGAAACGAGCCTGCGCCGGCTGGCCGACCTGACGTCGTCGGTGATCTCGCTCGTGGCGGCGATGATCACGGCCGGGCTGCTGAACCCGTGGCTCGCGCCGGTGCTCCTGCTCGCCGCGGCGGCCGACGGCTGGGCCGCCGCGCGCGTCGCGAAGCTGAACTACCGGCACTTCCTCGACACGGTCGGGCGCAACATCCGCAAGTCGGTCGTCGAGGAGGTCGCCACCTGGCGGACGATGGCCCTCGAACGGCACGCCTTGACGCTGCAGGAACCACTCCTCGGCGAGTACCGGCGCATCTCGCGCAGCCTCGCGCGCGAGGAGATCCGGCTGGCGCACCGCAGCAACCTGGTGCGCACGACCGGCCGGGCGGCGGCCGGGCTGGGCACGGCGGCGGCGTACCTGGTGCTCGGCTGGCTGCTCTACACCAGCGCGATGGAGCTGGCGCTGGCCGGCACGGCGGTGCTGGCGATGCGCACGGCGTCGACGGCGCTGTCCAACACCATGCGCGCGGTCAACTCGCTGTACGAAGACTCGTTCTACATCGGGTTCTACAACCAGCTGCTCGCGGAATCGCGGAAGCGCCGGCCACCGGAAACGTCGCTGACCGCGCCGCCCGACCCGGACGAGATCCGGCTGACGGGCGTCACGTTCACCTACCCGGGCCGTGAAACCCCGGCCCTGCGCGACGTTTCGCTGACCATCCGCCGCGGCGAGGTGGTCGCACTGGTCGGCGAGAACGGCTCCGGCAAGACCACGCTGGGCAAGCTCCTCACCGGGCTCTACCCGCCGGACGAGGGCACCGTCCACTGGGACGACGTCGACCTGGCCCGCGCCGACCCGGCCTCGGTGCACGCGAACATCGCGGTGATCGCCCAGGAACCGGCGGAGTGGCCGATGACGGCGGCGAACAACATCAGGGTCGGCCGCCTCGGCCGCGCGGACCCGGACGGCCGGGCCTGGCGCGAAGCAGTCGACTACTCGGGCGCGGACGAGGTCATCGCCGCCCTGCCCGCCAAGGAGAACACGGTGCTGTCGAAGAAGTTCGACGAAGGCCACGACCTCTCGGGCGGCCAGTGGCAACGCATGGGCATCGCCCGCGGCATCTACCGCGACGCCTCGATCCTGGTGGCCGACGAACCGACGGCGGCGCTCGACGCCCGCGCCGAAGCCCGGGTGTTCGCCGGCCTCCAGCACGCGAGCACCTCCCACCGCGGCCGCCGCACCACGGTCCTGGTCACCCACCGCCTGGCCAACATCCGCTCGGCGGACCGCATCCTGGTCCTGGAGAAGGGCCGCCTGATCGAGGAGGGCACCCACGACGACCTGATCCGAGCGGGCGGCGTCTACCACGAGCTGTACGAGATCCAGGCCCGCGCCTACCGGAACGGCCCACCCTGAAGCCCCGGCCACCCCGCGCCTCCGGCCGCCCTGGAGCCGACAACCACCGCCACGGCGCGGTCGACCCCAGGCGTCACGGTTTCATTCCGGCCCACCGCCCGCCGTAACCGCCACTCGCGAGGTCCCGACTCTGGTGCTCGGAACGCGGTCCTCACCGAGGGAACATCATGCGTGCTCGGATGGCGGCGGTTGCCGCGCTGGCGGCTGTCCTGAGCTTGTCCGGGTGCGGGGAAACGCCGCGGAGTTCCGACTCGTATCAGCCCGCCACCACCAGCATCGCCGCGGCGCCGACAGCACCTCCGGCCAAGACCGAGTACGGGGCCGCCGCGACGTACAAGTTCCGGGTCCGCGATGGCAAAGGGGACGGATTCACCGAGAACGTCGAACTCTCCCTCGGCGCACCGGTCCCGGCCGGTCAGGCGCCCGGACCGCTCCCCGGCAGCTGCGAGGTCGACCTCCAGCGCGACCTCTACATCCCGCTGACGCTCAAGGTCAGCAACTCCACGGCGAACTTCGCCTACAAGGTCGGCTACCGCTTCCAGCCGGTCCAGCTCGACGACGATCGGGTCGCGGGCTACCTCGACGCCGGAACGGGGCGCTGTGTCGAGAGATTCGGGCTGGTGACCTACGAAGGTCCCACGTTGGGCGTCAGCTCGAAGGCGGAGCTGCCGACCGGGCAACAGGTGTCGGCCTCGGGTTTCCTCACCTATCGCGGCTTCTTCGGCCCCAACGGCACCCAGGCGGCCAAGCTCGCCAAGGTCTTCCTGGACCTGGGAATCCGCTACGACGGCCGGCACGGAGTCGTCATCGATCCCGAGGCCGGGCCCGGGTTGATCGGGTACACCGGTCTCGATGGCCTGGGCGTGTCGGATCACTACGTCATCCCAGTGGATGGCGTCACCTCACCGTGCACCAAGGGCTTGTTCAAACGGGAGGCACACTGCGCGTGACCTCACCCAGACAGCGTGATCGACCCCAGGTGCGAAAAGTGCGCCGCCACCCGGGAACCACGGCGCAGCGGCACCGCGTCCGTCATCCCGCCGGTCAGCACCAGCCACCCCGGCTCCAGCGCCAGTCCCCGCGCCGCCAGGGAATTCGCCGCCAGGGCGAGGGCCTCCGCCGGGTGGCCCTGGACCGCCGCGCCGGTGGCCGTGTCGACTATCTGGCCGTCGACCTCCAGCAGCGCCGCTTCCAGCGACAAGTCCAGCGAAGCCGGCGGCAGTCCTACCGGGCCGACGCCGAAGTACGCCGACGAGCCGTTGTCGGCGACCGCGTCCGGGAGGGTGAAGCGGTAGTCCGTGTAGCGGCTGTCGATGACCTCGATCCCGCCGTACACCCGGTCGACCGCGGCCAGCGCCGTCGCCGCCGTGACGCCGGGGCCGGCCAGCCGCTTGCCGAGCACGAAGACCAGTTCCGGCTCGGCTCGTGGGTGGATCAGCGGAGGCACCGGCACCCCCGCGGGCAGCACCATCGCGTCGGTCAGCCAGGCCAGCAGGGGCGAGTCGATGCCCATCCGCTGCTGCTTCGCCCGTGACGTCAGGCCCAGCTTCACGCCGATCAGCGTTTCGCCGCGGGCGCGCCGCTGCCGGAGGGCCTCGTCCTGGATCGCGTACGCCGTGTCGACGTCGAGGTCCGGCCACTCCGCCGACAGCGGCGAGCGCTCCGAAACCGTTCCGAGCAGCGCGGCGGCCGCCTCGCGCACGTTCATGATTCCTCCGAGAAGACCGCGGTGACGCTGCCCAGGCCGGCGATGGTCGCGACGATCGTGTCGCCGGGGGACACCGGGATCGCCCGGGTCATCGACCCCGGCAGCACGACGTGCCCCGGCTCCAGTGTGACCCCCAGCGGCCCGACCGTGTTCGCCAGCCACACCAGCGAATTCAACGGCGAACCGAGCACCGCGCCGCCCGCGCCCGTCGCCGCGACCGAGCCGTTCTGGTAGAGGACGCAGCCGGCCAGGCGCAGGTCCACCGCACCCAGCGCGGTCGGGCTGCTGCCCAGGACCACGCCGCCGGACGAGGCGTTGTCGGAGATCGTGTCGAAGAGCGAGATCTTCCAGTCGCGGATGCGGGAGTCGACGATCTCCAGCGACGGCAGCACGAAGTCGACCGCGCGCACCGCGTCCGCCACCGTCACGCCGGGGCCGCGCAGCGCCGAGCCGAGCACGAACGCGATCTCCGGCTCGATGCGCGGCTGCAGGAACGCCGACGTCGGGATCGGCTGGTGCTCCAGGTGGAACATGCTCCCGGTCAGGTGGCCGTAGTCGGGTTGGTCGACGCCCATCTGCCGCTGCATCGCCGCCGAGGCGAGGCCGACCTTGTGCCCGCGGACGGCGTCGCCGCCCTCGACCCACTGCCGCACCTGCTCCTGCTGGATCCGGTACGCGTCCTCGACGGTCGCCTCCGGGAACAGCTTGATCAGCGGCTCGACCGGCTCGCGCGTCGCGTAGGCCCGCGCCAGTACGGCGGCGGCCTCCTGCACCTTGCTGACGTCCACTCCCCGGACTCTGCCCGGCGCGCACCCCGCACACAAGCCTCGATGTTCCACCCAGCGGAACTCTCGCTAGACAACCTCTTGCGCGCGAGATAAATCGGGCGTAGCGTTGTCGCCACCACCAGGAAGGGACGTGACGGACATGGCACCGACCCAGGCCGAGGTCACCAAGCTCGCCGAGATCCGCGACGAGCTGCGCGAGCGCCACCTGCGCCCGGCCGCCGACCGCCCGGCGACGAACGGGCGCGGCATCCACCACACCGCGCTGATCTCCAGCGACGTCGAGCGGACCATCGAGTTCTACCAGGACGTCCTCGGCTTCCCGCTCACCGAGCTGATCGAGAACCGCGACTACCCCGGCTCGAGCCACTTCTTCTTCGACGTCGGCAACGGCAACGCGGTCGCGTTCTTCGACCTGCCCGGTCTGGACCTCGGCCCGTATGCGGAAGTCCTCGGTGGACTGCACCACTTGGCCCTTTCCGTCACGCCCGATCGGTGGAGCGCCATCAAGGACAAGCTCGACGAAGCCGGCGTGCAGTACCTGCTGGAGAGCAAGACTTCCATCTACCTGTCCGATCCGGACGGTGCCCGCGTCGAGCTGATCTCCGACCCGCTCGGTGAGATGTACGGCGAGAAGATCGGCTGAAAGCGTGTTCCCGGCGTCGCGCGCCGCATACCCTGTGCGCGACGTCTGGAGGTGCGATGTCCGACTGGTCCCTGTCCCGCGCGAAAGCCCGGCTCGATCGCCGTGAGCAGCTCGACGAGCTCACCGCGCGCACCCGGTTCGAGGTGCGGCTGCACCTGAACGAGCCGGCCACCAACGGCAGCTACGACGAGCTGACCAGCATCTTCGCCATCGGGCACGGCGAGTGCGCCGCGCTGCTGGCCCACCACCGGCTGCTGCCGTGGTGGGAGCGCTCGCTGCTGTTCCGGTACGCGCGGCGGATGCACGGCAAGGCGATCACGCGCAGCGTCGGCGTGGTGCCCGCCGAGGTGGCGCCGCAGGCCGCCCGTGCCTTCGGGGCCGAGATCGCCGAGCTCGCGCCAGACTCCGGAGACACCGGCGCGAAGTACGACCTGCAGGGCCGGGGCCTGCTGACGGTGTTCCGCATCGCCGTCGGCGCCAAGGGCGAGTCCTGGCCGGACCGGCACGAGGTGGCGACGACGTCCGCCCGCAACATCCTGACCTGCGCCGCCACCTTCGCCCGCCGGAAGCCGTGGCACGTGCTCTGGCCCGTCTACCGCGTGCGCGGCCTGCGGCTCTGGAAGCTTTGACGCCCGCCGGGCGTTCTCCCGGTATGACCCCAGAGGAAATCCTCGCCGGCGCGAAGACCATCGCCGTCGTCGGGCTGAGCCGCGACCCGGCCAAAGCCGCCCACGGCGTCCCGGCGGTCCTGCAGGCGCACGGCTTCCGGATCATCCCGGTGCACCCGAGCGCGACCGAGTTGCTCGGCGAGCAGGTCTACCGCTCGCTGAAGGACATCCCGGAGCCGGTCGACCTGGTCGACGTCTTCCGCCCGTCGCCCGAAGCTCCGGGCATCGCGCGGGAGGCCGTCGAGATCGGCGCGAAGGCACTGTGGCTGCAGCAGGGCATCGTCTCCGCCGAAGCGCGCCGCATCGCCGAGGAAGGCGGGCTCGCCTACGTCGAGAACCGCTGCACCGCCGTGGTCCGCGCGACCGCCGCGATCTCCAAGAACTAGGCCGGCACTCCGAAGTGGACGATCCGGTGGTTGCCGGTGTCGGCGACCCAGACGCCGCCCGCGCCGTCGCCGGCGCTGTCCCGCGGTGAGCTGACCCACTCGGCGGCGTCGGCCAGCGCCGCGCCGGTCCGGGTGTCGAACCGCGCGACGCGGCCGCCGTCGTCG
>NZ_JAAGNB010000143.1:0-4479 GCF_010550475.1 Amycolatopsis sp. SID8362 | reverse complement strand
CAGGCGGGTGAGCGTGGCCGGCCGTCGGTTGCGACCGGGCTCGGTGGTAATCGCGGTGAGCGTGCTGCCGATGATCGCGGTCGGTCGGCGGGGGGAGTGGTTGCGGCCGGTGGTGGTCTGTCGGGCGGTGCTGTGGGTGGTGGCGATGCCGGTGCTGCATCGGACCAGGCGGGTGAGCGTGGCCGGCCGTCGGTTGCGACCGGGCTCGGTGGTAATCGCGGTGAGCGTGCTGCCGATGATCGCGGTCGGTCGGCGGGGGGAGCGGTTGTGGCCGGTGGTGGTCTGCCGGGTGGTGCTGTGGGTGGTGGCGATGCCGGTGCTGCGCCGGACCAGGCAGGCGATCGCGGCCGGCCGTCGACTGCGACCCGGCTCGGGCGCAACCGCGATTACCGCCTGCTGTGGACCGGCCAAGTCGTCTCGGAAGCCGGCTTCAGCACCACCATGATCGCGTTCCCCCTCCTCGTCCTCGCCCTCACCGGCTCAGCCGCCCAGTCCGGCCTCGTCGTCGGCGCCGTGGCGATCGCCCAGCTCGTCGCGGGGCTGCCCGCCGGCGCGCTGGTCGACCGCTGGCCCCGCAAGCTCGTCATGCTCGGCTGCGAGGCGGTGCAAGCGGTCGCGGCCGTCGGGCTCGTGCTCGCGCTCTGGTGGGGTACGGCCGGGGTTGGGCTGCTGGTCGTGGTCGCCGTCGTGATGGGGGTGTGCCGGGCGCTGTTCGAGCCGGCGGAGGAAGCGAGCCTGCCGCGGCTCGTCGCCGACGAGCAGGTGCCCGCCGCCGTCGCGATGAACGCCGCGCGGACCAGTGCCGGGCAGTTGTCGGGGACCGCGCTCGGCGGGTTCCTGTTCGCGCTGGGGCGGCTGGTGCCGTTCGCCTTCGACGTGGTCGCGCACGCGTTCGCGTTCGTGTCGCTGGTGTTCGTGCGGCTGCCAGGGCGTCCCGCGCCGGCCGGGCGGGCGCCCGCGCACCTGGGGCGGGAGATCCTCGAAGGGCTGCGGTGGGTGTGGCAGCAGCCGCGGCTGCGCGTCACGGTCTTCTGCGTGGTGAGCCTGAACCTCTTCTTCTCCGCGTACTACCTGGTGATCATCGTGCTGGCGAACGAACGCGGCGTCCCGTCCGGCGAAATCGGCGTGATGGCGGCGATGCTCGGCGCGGGCGGGATCCTCGGCTCGCTGGCCGCGCCGTACCTGCACCGCAAGCTCAGCCCGTACCTGCTGATCGCGGGCGTGTTCTGGGCACTGACGGTGCTCACCCCGCTCGCCGTCTTCGTCCACAGTGGATACCTGATGGGCGTGCTGTTCGCCGTGATCGCGTTCCTGCCGCCGGCGGCCAACACGACGATCAGCACCTACCAGCTCCTGTTCACCCCCGACCACCTCCGCGGCCGCCTCGGCGGCGTCCTCGGCGTGACGGGCGGCCTCGCGGCGGCCCTCGGCCCGGCCCTCGGCGGCTGGCTGGTGGAAGCCCTCCCCGGCCCGGCGGCCGTCCTGACCTGCGCGGCGGCCATCGCGCTGGTCACCCTCCTGACGACGTGCAGCGGCACCCTCCGCGGCTTCCCCGCCGCGACGCAGGCACGCGAACTCGATCCCGCAACGGAAAGGAACCCCTGATGGACGAGAACACCACCTTCCAGGTCCTGGTCAACGACGAGGAGCAGTACTCGCTCTGGCCGGCGGACAAGGAGGTACCGGCGGGCTGGCACCCGGACGGCACGACCGGCACCCGCCAGGAGTGCATGGACCACGTGGACGAGGTGTGGACGGACATGCGCCCCCGCAGCCTCCGCGAGCGCATGGCTGCCCAGTAACCGCCGGGCCGGGGCGGTCCTGGAAAGGCGCCGCCCCGGTCCGCCGGGCGCTCGGGAAAAACGGCGGTGCGGTATCGGCGGCGAATCGTTACGGAACGATTTTTCCGCCCGCGGCTAAACTGGTGAACGGTCCGCCCGTCGCCGGAGGTGAAAGACCATGGCCGCCATCTTCATTTCGCACTCGTCGGCGAACAAGTCGTTCGTCAAGCGCCTGGCGATGGACCTGGCCCAGCGCGGTTTCGAGGTGTGGTACGACGAATGGCGCCTCGACGTCGGGGCGCGGTTGACCGAAACCATCCGCGCGAGCGTCGGCGCTTCGTCCTTCGTGCTCGTGGCGATGTCGGCCGAGATGCTGGCGTCGGACTGGGTGAAGCGGGAGCTGGACCAGGCGCTCGAAATGGAGCGGGCCGAAAAGCGCGACATCATCCTGCCGGTACGGTTGGACGATTCCGAACTGCCCGCCGATCTCGCCAACCGGTTGTACGCGGATTTCTCCAAGGGGAGTTATCTGCGATCGTTTCAGACGCTGTGCGCGCAATTGCACCGGCAGCTCGACGGGCTTCCGGCCGGGCTCGAGCCGAACCGCGAGATCATCCCGCTGTTCGTCACCGGCGTGGTCGACCTCGACGTCGTCCAGCTCGAAGAGCGGGTGGCCCAGCTGGTGGCCCGGCACGGTGCCGAGTACGTCGTCGACGCGTCGCAGTTCCGGCTTCCCGACGAGCCGGAGTACCAGAAGCTGCGGGGCAGGATGCTCGACCGGATGGAGAACCTGACGCAGGACCCGTACTACAGCGCCGACTTCGCGATCGACTTCCGCCACCGCTACACGGCCGTCCTGCAGTACGAGGAAGCGCTGCTGCGGAACCTCGCCACGTTGGTGACCATGCGCGGCATCGCCGGTGGCCGCTTCGCGTTCGCGACGGAGTCGTACCGCTGGTACTGGAAGTTGATGCGCACCCGGATCTTCTCGATGTTGCGCCAGGTGCAGAGCAAGGCCCTGCCGGAGTCCGAACAGGTCGGCTACGACGCGGCCAGGATGGACGTTCGCACCGAAGCCGTCTACGGCGTCGCCGAGACGGCGGGCGTGCACGTGATCGACCCGCTGACGCACGCCTTCTACTCGGTCGAAATCGACGCGGCCTGCCGGCTCGTCCAGGAGTGGCGGAACGACTACTACGACGGGCCGGAACGGCTCATGGCGGCCGGCCCGCTGGACCTGCTGGCCAAGTGGGTCATCCCGCAGGCCCTCGTGCGCGAGGGCAAGTTCGAGCACTGGGACACCGCCGACCGGCTGCTCATCGGGCTGCGCTGAGGGGGCATCGGGACCGAGCCAGGTTTGCGACCTCGAGCCGCGGGTATGCCGCATCGACCGTGCATCGCGAGGCCTGGAGGAGAACCGACGTGACTACGCTGCCCCGTTCCCGCCCCGCGCCGGCGGCGGTCCTGGCCGGCTTCCTCGCCGCGGTGGCACTGGTGGCCGTCGTGGGCGGCCTCGCGGCAACGCGGTCGAGAGAGGTCTACGGCGCGCTCGTCCAGCCGCCGTGGGCGCCGCCGTCGTGGCTGTTCGGTCCGGTGTGGACGGTGCTGTACGTCCTGATCGCGGTCTCGGGCTGGCTCTTCTGGCGCGCCGCGGGAACGCGCCGGGAGTTCACCTGGTACGCGGCCGGCTTGGTCCTCAACGCGGCGTGGACGCCCCTGTTCTTCGCGGCGGGGGCGTCCACGCTCGCGCTCGTGGAGATCGTGGTCCTCGACGTCGTCGTCGCGGGCACGCTGGTGGTCTTCCGCCGCCGCTCGCGGCCGGCGGCGGCGCTGCAGCTGCCGTACCTGGCGTGGACGCTGTTCGCGACGGCCTTGAACGCGGCGATCGTGGTGCTCAACCCCTGATGGGGCTCAGGGCCTGGCCAGCGTCGCCCGGACCGCCCGCTCGACCAGGATCGGTACGAAGGCGTGGACCCGCGCGCCGGCGAAGCGCGCGCGTTCGTGGTCGACCAGGTCGTGCAGGCGGGGCCGCGCGACTTCCGCGTAGTCGTGGCCCAAGCGGTCCTCGAGCTGGGCGAAGTGGGCGTCGAGCGCTTCGGAAGCCATCGTGTCCAGCGTGCTCATCGTTCACCTTCCGGTTGGCCGTCGTACCGGGTACATGCCCCATGAGACGACCACAAGGTGAATCGGAGGTGAACAAAAAGAATTCACCGACTGGGCAGCACCAGGACGGCGTCGCCGACCGGGCGTTCGCCGGTCGCGTCCGAGGGTGAGCTCACCAGCCGGCCGCCGATCGCCATCGCGGTCGAGCCGCCGCCGTCGAGGTTGATCGCCTCGACCGCGCCCAGGCGCTCGAGCAGTTCGGCGCCTTCGAGCAACGACAGCCCCTCGGCGTAGCCGGGCTGCCGTCCGTCGGCGGTGACGATCAGCAGCCGGCCCCGGCGGTCGAGGCCGACCATCGTCCGCGGGTTGCGCTTGACGCCCCAGCCGTAGACGAACGACGGGTCGCCCGGGTGCACGATGCCGTCCGCCGCCGCGTTCACCGAGACGCGGCCGTCGCGGACCAGCCACGGGCCGCCGTTGACCACACCCGCCGGGTGGACCGGGCGGCCGTCTTCGAAGATCCGCGTGTCGACGCGCAGCCGGGTGCCCGGCCGGGCGTGCGCGGTCAGCCAGGTCGCTGCCGCGCCGATGCCTT
>NZ_JAAGNB010000105.1:0-5152 GCF_010550475.1 Amycolatopsis sp. SID8362 | reverse complement strand
GATCGGGCCGACGCAGGCCGCCACCACCGGGCCCGACAGCGCCGTGACCAGGCCCGGCAGCCGGCCCGTGCGGCGGGCCAGCGCCAGCAGCGAAGCCACCGCCGGGGCGCTCGTGAACGGCAACGCGTGGATCGCCCCGTCCAGGACGCCGTCGAGGAGCCGGTCCACCGGTCCCGGGTCCACCGGGCCGACCCAGCGGTACACCGAGATCTCGATGACCTCCGCCCCCGCGGCCCGCAACGTCTCCACGAAGTACGGCAGCGGCTCGCCGTGCAGCTGCACCGCGATCCGCTTGCCGGTGACGTCCGAGGACAGCAGGTGCTGCAACAGCTCCGCGTTGCTCTCCGACGCCGGCGAGTACGCCTCGGACAACCCCGCCGCCCGGATCGCCCCGGTCACCTTCGGGCCACGGGCCAGCAGGGCGCAGTCCGAAAGGCGCGAGATCAGCGCGTCGCCGAGGCCCCAGCCTTCCGCCGCCTCGAGCCAGCCGCGGAAGCCGATGCCCGTCGTCGCCACCACCGCGTCCACCGGCGCCTCCAGCAACGCGGCCGTCGCCGAGTGCAGCTCCGTGTCGTCGGTCAGGGGCACGATCCGGATCGCCGGGCCGTAGCGGACGCTGGCCCCCTTGCGCACCAATAGCGCGCCGAGCTCATCGGCTCGGCGCGCCGCGGTGATGCCGACCACGAAGCCGGTCAGCGGGAGAACACCGGTCACGGACTCTCCACTTCGACCACGCCCTCTCGCACGCGCACCTGGTACACCGGGACGGAGACGTCCTCGGCGTCCAGGCACTGTCCATCCTCGAGCGCGAACCGTTCCTTGTAGACGGGCGACGCGACGACCGGGACCCCGCCGGCGTCCCCGACGATGCCGCGGGACAGCACCGCCGCGCCGCTGCACGGGTCCCAGTTGGACAGTGCGTACCACCGGTCGCCCGGCAGGTGGAAGATCGCCACCTGCACGCCGTCGAGCAGCGCCGCGACCCCCGCGTACTCCGGCACCACTTCGGCGGAGCAGACCGCCGTCCAGGTCCGTTCGATCGACGTCGTCATCGGCGCACCTCCGGGACTCCCAGCATCACGGGCACTTTCTGCTCGCGCTCCGAGCGGAACGAGATCGCCGGGTCGGGGGTGCCCGGCGCGTTGACGAACGAGGTGAACCGGGCCAGCTTCTCCGGGTCCTCCAGCACGCCCTTCCACTCGTCGGCGTAGTTGTCGACGTGCTTGGCCATCGCCGCGTCGAGGTCTTCGCAGATGCCGAGGGAGTCGTCGACGATCACCGCGCGCAGGTGGTCGAGGCCCCCGTCCATCTCCTCGATCCACGGCGCCGTCCGCTGCAGCCGGTCGGCGGTGCGCACGTAGAACATCAGGAACCGGTCGATCGTGCGGATCAGCGTCTCGGTGTCCACATCGGACACCAGCAGGTCCGCGTGCCGCGGCGTGGTGCCGCCGTTGCCGCCGACGTAGAGGTTCCAGCCGTTCTCCGTGGCGATGATCCCGAAGTCCTTGCTCCGCGCCTCCGCGCACTCCCGGGCGCACCCCGAGACGGCCGACTTGAGCTTGTGCGGCGACCGCAGCCCGCGGTAGCGCAGCTCCAGCTCGATCGCCAGCCCGACGCTGTCCTGCACGCCGTAGCGGCACCACGTCGACCCGACGCACGACTTCACCGTGCGCAGCGCCTTGCCGTAGGCGTGCCCGGACTCGAAGCCCGCGTCCACCAAGCGCCGCCAGATCAGCGGCAGCTGGTCCACCGTGGCCCCGAACAGGTCGATCCGCTGGCCACCGGTGATCTTGGTGTACAGCCCGAAGTCGCGGGCGACCTCGCCGATCACGATCAGCTTGTCCGGCGTGATCTCGCCGCCGGGGATCCGCGGGACGACCGAGTACGTGCCGTTGCGCTGCAGGTTCGCCAGGTAGCGGTCGTTGGTGTCCTGCAACGTCATCTGCTCGCCGCCGAGCACGTGGCCGTTGCCGAGGGTGGCCAGGATCGAGGCCACCGCCGGCTTGCAGAGCGCGCAGCCGCTGCCGGTGCCGTACCGGCCGATCAGCTCGCTGAACGTCGTGATCCGGGTGGCCTGGACGATCTCGAACAGCTCCGCGCGCGACTGCGGGAAGTGCTCGCACACGGCCTTCGACTGCTCGACCCCGGCCGCGCTCAGCAGCTTGCCCAGCAGCGGGACGCACGAGCCGCACGCGGTGCCCGCGCGGGTGCACGCCTTGAGCTTGGGCACCGAGTCGCAGCCGTCTTCGTGGATCGCGCGGGTGATCGCGCCCTTGGACACCGCGTTGCACGAACAGATCTGCGCCGCGTCCGGGAGCGCGTCGACACCGACCGCCGCGCCGCCGCCCGCCGGGGCGAGGATCGCGCCCGGCTCGGCCGGCAGCGGACGGCCGACCAGCGCGCGCAGGGTGTTGTACTCGGTCGCGTCGCCGACGAGCACGCCGCCCAGGAGCGTCTTGCCGTCGTCGGTGACCACGAGCTTCTTGTACGTGCCGGCGACCGCGTCGTTGACGGCGACTTCCAGCGCGCCCTCGGTGGCGGCGTGCGCGTCCCCGAAGGAAGCGACGTCGACGCCCATCAGCTTGAGCTTCGTGGACGTGTCCGGCTCCGGAAACTCACCGGCGCCGCCGGTGAGCTGGGCCGCGACGATCTCGGCCATCGCGTACCCGGGCGCCACGATGCCGTAGACGCGCCCGTCGACCGCCGCGCACTCGCCGATGGCGTACACCGACGGATCGCTGGTGCGGCAGGACAGGTCCGTCAGCACCCCGCCGCGCGGGCCCACTTCGAGGCCGGACTGGCGGGCGAGGTCGTCGCGCGGCCGGACACCGGCGGAGAACACGACCAGGTCGACGTCGAGTTCGGTGCCGTTGCCCAGCTTGGCCAGCAGCCGCGAGCCGTCCGCTTCGATGGCGTCGGTCGATGTTCCCGTGTGGACGGTGACGTCGAGGTTCGTGATGAGCCGCCGCAGCAGCGAGCCGCCGCCTTCGTCGACCTGCAGCGGCATCAGCCGCGGCGCCATCTCGACGACGTGCGGGGAAAGTCCCATGTCCCGCAACGCCTTCGCGGCTTCCAGGCCGAGGAGGCCACCGCCGATGACGACGGCCGAGCGGCGCCCGCGGCCGGGCTTGTCGACGGCCGCCGCACGGATCGCATCGAGGTCCTCGATGGTCCGGTAGACGAAGCAGCCGGGCAGGTCGTGGCCGGGGACCGGCGGCACGAACGGCCGCGAACCGGTGGCCAGCACCAGCGCGTCGTAGGCGACGACGGCGCCGGACGCCGTGGTGACCGTCTTCGCGGCCCGGTCCACCGAAACCGCCGTCTCCCCGAGCCGGAGATCCACAAAGGAGTCACCCGCGTAGTCGGAACCGGGCAGCGCCAGCGAAGCCGGGTCCCAGGTGTCCACGTAGGACGTCAGCGCCACCCGGTCGTACGCCGGGCGCGGCTCCTCGGACAGGACGACGACGTGCCAGTTGCCGGAAGGGTCTTCCGCGCGCACCGCCTCCACGAGCCGGTGGGCGACCATGCCGTGTCCGGCGACGACCAGGGTGGGCATCTCAGACCTCCGCTCCCGCGAGCGCCAGACCGCGCTCACTCGTGGGCTGTTCGGCGGGCTTGCGCAGGTAGACCGCCCAGGTGACGGCGAAGCACAGCCCGTAGAAGACGAGGAATCCGATGAAGGCCGGGACGCCGCTCTTGGCGTCGGCGAACGACTGCCGGAAGGCGAGGTTGATGAACAGCCCGCCCTCGGCGCCGATCGCGCCGGCCAGGCCGATCAGCGCACCGGACAGACGGCGTGCCTTGAGCAGCTCGGCCGCCTCTTCGCCGCCGTTCGAGATCGCCACCTTCGCCTTGGCGCGGAAGATCGCCGGGATCATCTTGTACGTCGAGCCGTTGCCGACGCCGGTGAGCACGAACAGCACGATGAAGGCGATCGTGAACAGCGCCAGGGACTTCGACGTCGACGCGAGGATCAGCACGACCGTGGCCAGCGCCATCCCGATGAACGTGAAGAAGGTGATCTTCCCGCCGCCGATGCGGTCGGCCAGCCAGCCGCCCGTGGGCCGCGAGAGCGAGCCGAGCAGCGGGCCGAGGAACGTCACCGCGGCCGCCTGCAGCGGGGTGCGGCCGAACTGGTTCTGCAGCACCAGGCCGAAGGCGAAGCTGTAGCCGATGAACGAGCCGAACGTGCCGACGTAGAGGAACGACATGACCCAGGTGTGCGGGTCCTTGACGACCTCGCGCATCGCCTTGGTGTCGCCCTTCACGGTGGCGAGGTTGTCCATGTAGAAGTACGCGCACACCGCGGCGACGACGATCAGCGGGATGTAGACGTAGAGCACGATCCGCGGCGCGGTCGCGCCCGCCGTCCCGATCACCAGCAGCCCGACCAGCTGGATCGCGGCGACGCCGAGGTTACCGCCGCCCGCGTTGAGGCCGAGGGCCCAGCCCTTGTGCTTCTCCGGGTAGAAGGTGTTGATGTTCGTCATCGACGACGCGAAGTTGCCGCCGCCGACGCCGCCGAGGGCCGCGACCAGCAGGAACGTGCCGAGCGACGTCCCGGGGTGCAGCACGACCGCCGCGAGGATCGTCGGGATCAGCAGCAGGACGGCGGACACGACCGTCCAGTTGCGACCGCCGAACTTCGCCACGGCGAAGGTGTAGGGCAGCCGCATCAGGCCGCCGATCAGCGTCGGCGTCGAGACGAGCAGGAACTTGTCCGCGGCGGAGAACCCGTAGTCCTTGCCCATGAACAGGACGATGACCGACCACAGTGTCCAGATGGAAAAGCCGATGTGCTCGGCGAAGACCGAGAACCAGAGGTTGCGGCGGGCGACCTGCTTGCCCGTGGACTCCCAGAACTCTTCGTTCTCGGGTTCCCAGTGCTCGATCCAGTGCTTGCCTTGGTGTGCCACGGAGTTCTCCTTGCGACGGGTCGTGTCGGTCATTGCGCCGCGAGCCAGGTGGCGATGCCGCCGACGGTGTCGGTGCACCCGCCGCAGCCGGTGGTGGCTCGCGTGGCCCGCGCCAGTGCGGGAGTGTCGGTGGCGCCGGCCTTCCAGGCTTCGATCAGCCGGCCCTTGGTGACGTTGTTGCAGCGGCAGATCACCGCCGCGGCGGGCAGGTCGGCCGGGCTGGCGGCCGGCGTGCT
>NZ_JAAGNB010000066.1:0-7181 GCF_010550475.1 Amycolatopsis sp. SID8362 | reverse complement strand
CGGTGCCGCACCGGGCGGTGCGGTGGCAGCGGCGGCGTCCAGTCGTCCGCGCCGCCGGGCCGGTGCCGTCCGGGGTGCGCGGGAGCGGCGCCGCGTCCGTGGAACTCCGTGCCGTAGCTCATGTCGGCTCGACCACCCGGCGGAGGAGTCCTGACGCCATCCGGCGGCCGAACGACCCGAAAGGAGCACCCTCACGCGCGGAATCGCGTTCGGAATCCTGCGCAGATGCACGCGCACGCGACAGCGGACGCGCGGGGCCAGTGCCCCCGCGCGTCCCACGGGCACCGCCCGACCCAGACGCAAGGGTCCTCACGACGTAAACCCTAAAAGCATCCGGTGTCGAAAGTCGCCCCCAAACCTGCAAGTTGCAGAGGTTTCACTCGGTCGGGCGCGACCGATCGGGCGAAGGTGACGCTATGCAGTTTCACGCAGCGCCATCAAGCCAGCTCAGGGGATTCAGCCTCCCGTGCGGTAGCGATCCCGGGTGGACTGCAGGGCCTTCGTGGCCACCACACCGCTACCGCCCGCGATCAGGATCGCCACGATGTCGAGCGGCGTTCCCCCGGCCGTGAGCAACCAGGCGAACAGCGAAGCCGCGGTGGTCCCGCCGGCGACGGCCCACCGGCTGCGGACGTACTGCCCGACCGGGGCGCCGCTGGCGCCGCGCTTGCCCGCCGCACTGTTCAGCAGCGCCAGATACCCCACATGGCCCAGCGCGGCCAGCACGCTCGCGAGCGCGACGATGACGGCGATGAGGTTCACGAGCCAGTCCATGACCCCAGTCTGCCCGTGCCCGGGCCACCGGTGCCTCCGGGAAGTCCCCGAATTCGGCCAACCGTTACCGGCCGAGCCTGCCCCGGCCGAGGTTCAGCAGCGCCATGGCGAGCTGGCGGCCGTCCGGCCCGAGTTCGCGGTAGCGCGCGAGCACGTCCATCTCGCGGTTGTAGACGATGCGCGTGCCACCGGCGGCCATCCGCGCGGCCCCGATCGTCTTGGACACCTCCACCCGGCGTTTCACCAGCCGGAGGATCTCCTTGTCCAGCCAGTCGATCTCTTCGCGGAGCGCCGAGATGTCCTCACCGGCGGTGGTGTGCTCGGCGGGCTGGCCGTCGGCGTTCGTCGCGTGTGCGTTCATCGGGACCTCTTCCTCGAATCCCGGACCGCCCGGCCCCAGGGACGGCAGCAGCCCCGGGTCCGAGGACTCCGGGGCTGGCGGTGATGGCGGTGGTGGCACTACGCGATCACGGGAGCCGGAGTCCGGGTCCCGTAAAAAAATCGCTCTGCGTGGTGCCGCACGCCTTCAGTATGACACAGCGGTACCGGACCGCTCCCGGAACGACCGCGCGCCCGCGTGGACGACGAGGCTCACGGTGAGCCAGAACATCGGGAAGGCGGGCCAGAAGAAGCCGGCGCCGAGCACCGCCCACCGCACGATCGCCAGCACCGAGAGCGCGACCACGACGGCGAGGTGCAAGCGCAGCGCGGGGTGCCGCCGCAGCGCGTCCCGGGTGAGCGGGAACCCCGCACGCGGCGGCGCGGGCCGCGGCAGATCGGTGGTGAGTTCGGCCAGTTCGTCGGTGAACCGCGCGGCGTAGACGCGGGCGAGGCGCTCTTCGACCTCTTCGAGGGTGAGCCGGCCTTCGGAGCCGGCGGTCTGGACGGTCTTGGCGACGCGCTCACGATCGGCGTCGGCGGCCCGGAGCCGGGCGGGGTTCGATGCGTTCATGTCCACCGATGCTCCGCGCGCGAAGCCGGCGGCGCGTCGGGCCGCAGGCGACACTCGCCACTACGCCCGGCGCGGTACCCGGTGACGTGAATGACTCATTCATGTCGCCTGACGACATGAATGAGTCATTCACGTCATTCGCGGGCGCCCACCCCGGGCCGCCCGCCGTTCGCCCGGCACGCCCGGCCCACGCTCTGCCGCCCTTCCACCCACCCGGGGTAGCGTGGACAGACGATGGACACCCTCTTCGATCTCCCCGCCGCGACCCCTGCGCGCAAGCCCGCCGCCGGCGGGCAGGCCGAGCTGCTCGACGACCTCAACCCCGCCCAGCGCGAAGCCGTCACCCACGCCGGTGGCCCGCTGCTGGTGGTGGCGGGCGCGGGATCGGGCAAGACCCGGGTGCTGACCCGCCGGATCGCCTACCTGCTCGGGCAACGCCGCGTGCACCCCGGCGAAATCATGGCGATCACGTTCACCAACAAGGCCGCCGCCGAGATGCGCGAGCGCGTCGCCGCGCTCGTCGGGCGCCGCGCGAACGCCATGTGGGTGTCGACGTTCCACTCGATGTGCGTGCGGATCCTGCGTCGTGAAGCCAAAACGCTCGGCATGTCGTCGAGCTTCTCCATCTACGACTCCGACGACACCAAGCGGCTGATCACCCTGGTGGCGCGCGACCTCGACATCGACCCGAAGCGGTACGCCGCGCGCACGCTCGCCGTGCACATCTCGAACCTGAAGAACGAGCTCACCGACCCGGAGACGGCGGCGGCGAACGCGGGCAACGACCTCGAGCGCCGCGTCGCCGAGGTCTACGCCGAGTACCAGCGGCGGCTCAACCAGGCCAACGCCTTCGACTTCGACGACCTCATCATGCGCACGGTCTCGCTGCTGCAGGCGTTCCCGGACGTCGCCGAGTACTACCGGCGCCGGTTCCGCCACGTGCTGGTCGACGAGTACCAGGACACGAACCACGCGCAGTACACGCTGGTCCGCGAGCTGGCCGGGACGGCGCCGAACGAAGCGGGCGTCGAGCCGGCCGAGCTGGTCGTGGTCGGTGACGCCGACCAGTCGATCTACGCCTTCCGCGGCGCGACGATCCGCAACATCGAGGAGTTCGAGCGGGACTTCCCGAACGCGCACACCATCCTGCTGGAGCAGAACTACCGTTCCACGCAGACGATCCTGTCCGCGGCCAACGCCGTGATCGAGCGCAACCCGAACCGCCGGGCGAAGCGGCTGTGGACGGATTCGGGCGACGGCGAGAAGATCGTCGGCTACGTCTCGGACAACGACCACGACGAAGCCGCGTTCGTGGCCGGGGAAATCGACTCCCTGGCGGAGAAGGGCGAAGCCGACTACTCCGACGTCGCCGTCTTCTACCGCACCAACAACCAGTCCCGCGTCTTCGAAGAGATCTTCATCCGGCTCGGCCTGCCGTACAAGGTCGTCGGCGGCGTGCGGTTCTACGAGCGGCGCGAAGTCCGCGACATGATCGCGTACCTGCGCGTGCTGGCGAACCCGGAGGACACGGTCAGCCTGCGGCGCGTGCTGAACGTGCCCAAGCGCGGCATCGGCGACCGCGCCGAAGCCGTCGTGGCGACGCACGCCGAGCGCGAGCGGATCTCGTTCGCGCAGGCGCTGCGGGACGCCACGGAAGACAAGATCCCCCTGCTGAACCCGCGCTCGGTCAAGGCGATCAAGGGGTTCGTCGCGCTGCTCGACGAACTGGGGCTGCTGGTCGAACAGGGCGCCGAGGTGCACGACGTCCTCGAGGCCGTGCTGGAGAAGACCGGCTACCGCATCGAACTCGAGGAATCCGAAGACCCGCAGGACCACACGCGCGTGGAGAACCTCGACGAGCTCGTGACGGTCGCGCGCGAATTCACCGAGATCACCGCCGAGGTGGCCGCGGACGAGAACGCCGAGCTCGTCGTGGAGCCCGGCGTGCCGGCACCGGGTTCGCTGCCCGCGTTCCTGGAGCGCGTTTCCCTGGTGGCGGACGCCGATTCGGTGCCTTCGCCGGACGGTGGCGAGGAAGGCGACGGCGGCGCGGGCGTGGTCACGCTGATGACCGTGCACACCGCGAAGGGCCTGGAGTACCCGGTGGTGTTCTGCACCGGGTGGGAGGACGGCGTTTTCCCGCACATGCGGGCGCTGGGCGACCCGACCGAACTGGCCGAGGAACGGCGGCTCGCGTACGTCGCGATCACGCGGGCGCGGAAGCGGCTGTACGTCTCGCGCGCGATCACGCGCTCGGCGTGGGGCCAGCCGTCGATGAACCCGGCTTCGCGGTTCCTCGACGAGCTGCCGCCGGACCTCGTCGACTGGCGGCGCCTGGAGCCCTCCAGCCCGGGCTTCGGCTTCGGCGGCGGCTCGCGGGGCACCCCGCGCGCGGCGACCACCTGGGGCGGCCGGCGGACTTCGTCGCCGTCGTCTTCGCCGGGCACGCCGTCGTTCGGCAAGGGCTGGAAGGACACGGTGGCGCTGAAACTGGACGTCGGCGACCGGGTCAGCCACGACAAGTACGGCCTCGGCACGGTGATCTCCTGCGACGGCGTCGGCCCCCGCGCGACGGCGACGATCGACTTCGGCGCGGCGGGCAAGGTCCGCCTGATGCTGATCGGCAGCGTCCCGATGGTGAAGCTCTAGCTCCAGCGCAACACGGACGAGTGAATCCGGCGGCGATCCCCGCGATCGCCGCCGGAATCGTCGTACCCACCCGGTACAACTGACCCCGTGATCGAACAAAGGTTCGACGGAGGGGGTAGTGTGGTGTGGACGCGGTGCTGTTTCACCTGCTGGCCGAAGGGGTACAGAAATACCTGCGGGGAGTCCTGCGGTCGACGGTTTCCGATCGGGGTCGGGAGCCTTCGGGGGCCTCAGGAACCACCCCGCGTGCGGGAGCGGAGGCGTGCCGGCTGGCTGCGGCCTGGCGAGCGCTGCTCAGGCAGCACGAGCTGGGCGCGGACGGGCACTGCGTCACCTGCGGCCGGGGACGCCGCTGGACGACCAGGGCCCGGAGCGCCGCGCGTGTCCGCTCCGCGGGGAGCGCCGGGGGAGCCACGCCCTGGGGCTGGCTGCCCGTGCGGCGGCCGGCGGAGCTGTGCTCGGTGTGGCAGGTCGCGGTGGCGTACTTCATCCGCCGTCTGCCGGGCGGGCAGCGCTAGCGCGTTTCGGGCGCTGAGGCGCCTGTGGAGGGTTTTTCTCGGCCTCGGCGAGGTTCCGGGTGTCCCGGTGGGTTCCGGCGTCGCTGCGGCGGTTTCCGCGTCCGGCGAGGTTCGGACCACGGCGCGGCTCGGCGTGTCGCCGGCGAAACTTGGCTCTACGACCGGGTTTCCCGTGGGCCCGGCAGTCGTGCCGCCGGGCCGGAGTGGTGCGGAGGGAGCAGGTGGCTCAGAGGACGATGCCGCGCGCGGCCAGCCAGGGCCGGGGGTCGATCTTCTTCGTGCCGTTCTGCCACACCTCGAAGTGCAGGTGCGGGCCGGTGCTCTGACCGCGGTTGCCGATCTCGGCGATCTGCTGGCCGCACTTGACCTTCTGCCCCTCCTTGACGGAGAAGCTGTTCATGTGGCCGTAGACCTGGATCGTGCCGTCGTCGAGCTGGACGCGCACCCAGAGGCCGAAGCCGCTGGCCGGGCCGGCCTCGATCACGGTGCCGTCGGAGGCGGCGTAGATCGGGGTGCCGATGGCGTTGGCGATGTCGATGCCGAGGTGGCTCGTGCCCCACCGGGCACCGAAGCCCGAGGTGAACGTCCCGTGGGCCGGGAGGCAGGTCTTGGGACGAGCGGCTTCTTCGGCGGCCTTCTTGGCGGCGTCGGCTTCACGCTGCTCACGCGCCTGAGTGACAGAGGCGGAGTCCGCGATCTTCGCGGCCTCGGCGGAAGCATCGACGGCGTGGCCGGTCGGCAGGAGCTCGGGGGCGCCCCCGGAGCCCGCACCTCCCGCGGTCAGCGACGCGCTGGCGTCCTGGCTGTTGGCCAGCGGCGTGACGGCCGCGTCGGAGTCCGTGACGGTCTTGAGGGTCTGTCCTGCAGCTGCGGCAGCGAACGCTCCGGCCGCGACAGCGGCGACCACGACCCGGCCACGAAGGGCCGAGGAGGGCGGGGCGATGCGGTGCGCACCCCGGACACGAACGACCGCACCTTCCAGTGCGTCCTTCAATGCCGGGGAAGGAGCTTGGCCGCCGGGGGAGCGGTGTGAAGCCAAGACAGGGCCTTCCATCGTCGGGGAGCCGGGTCGAGGACTGCGGGCGGGGGAACCCGGTGAGCCAACCTCGGGGGCGGTTCGCTCGGTGTCCTACTTCGTGACCTGACTGTAATGGGGACCCCGGGACAGTAACGAAGGGGTACCGCTGTCGGCAAGATCTGCCCTGGCGGTCGGCCAATCGAGTGGCGAGCGGGTGACGCTCACCTGTGGGAATTACCCAAAGTTAGAAGGGGTTTACTGCATTGGTTGTGACTTGCCTTACAGCTCTTGCGCCCGGTTCGAGGCAACCGCCGCCGGCGACGGCTTCGGAGGGCGGAATAAGGGTTTGCCAGGGGATGTTCAAGCATCTTCGACTCCCTTGAGTCGGTTGTGGACGCTCCCCGGCCGAGCGGGCCTCAATTTCGCGGCGCCCGAACTCGACCGCTCATCGACGTTGGAGAACCGCTCGCCGACTGAGTCCCCAAGATCGCGTTCGCGTGCCTGATTTGTCCCCTTGTGCACCGGTCTTCGGTCCTGATGGGTCCGCGAGGTCACGCCCCTGGGTCACGAGTGAGACGTCCGCACCCGAGATCCCGCGATATCTCCCGTCGGCTCGGCCAGCCGCTCCGCCTCGTCCCCTCCGGCACTCCTGTACGGCCTGACCATCCATCCGTGTCCGCCGCACCGCCCGGCAGGTCTCACCTCGCCTGGTCAGTGACCGCTCAACTCATCCCAGCCGTCCCGCCTCCGCCGCGCCGTCGGCCGGTCTGGCCTCGTCTGGTCAGTGACCGGCTCAAGTCACTCGAGCCGGTCCGTCGCCGCCTGCTCCGCGCCGTCGGCCGGTCTGGCCTCGTCTGGTCAGCGACCGACTCAAGCCATGCCAGCCGTTCCGTCACCGACCTCCCCGGGTCCGATCCGCCGCGCCCCTCCCGCACCGCCAACCCACCCCTGCCCACCGAACTTCCCGTCACCCCTCCCGGCCCGTTCGCCGACTCGCGCCCCGCCGACACCTCCCGCCCCGCCCAACCTTGCTAGCGTCGCCCGCAATGCCCCCACGCTCAGAACCCCCAGGCCGAAGCGCCCCCGGCTCCCCGGCTCGCCAGGCCCCTCCCGCCGGCGAGGAGGCCTGGGCCGAAGCCGACCGCCCCCAGACCGTCGCCATCGGCCTCGCCGCGGCCGGTGCCCTCGCGCTCGCCGCCGGGGCCATCGCCCACGTCTCCCCGGACGCCGGTCCCGGGTTCACCAGCTGGCCGTGGCTGGCCGTCCTCGC
>NZ_JAAGNB010000012.1:0-5587 GCF_010550475.1 Amycolatopsis sp. SID8362 | reverse complement strand
CCGACGCCGAGCTGATCGCCCAGATCCGCCGGCTCGCCGACGGCGCCGCCCGGACGGCGTCGGTGTGCGCGGGCGCGTTCGCGCTGGCCGCGGCCGGTGTCCTCGACGGACGGCGGGCCACCACGCACTGGGACCTCACCGGACGGCTCGCCCGGCGCTTCCCGCGGATCGACGTCGACGGCGACGCGATCTTCGTCAAGGACGGCCCGGTCATCACCTCGGCCGGTGTCACCTCCGGCATCGACCTCGCGCTGGCGCTCGTCGAGGACGACCTCGGCGCCGAGGTGGCCCGGCTGGTGGCCAAGCACCTGGTCGTCTTCCTGCAACGCCCGGGCGGCCAGTCGCAGTTCAGCGTCCGCCTGGAGACCGGCCGCCCGCGCACGGAGCTGCTGCGCGGCGTGCTGGACGCCGTCACGGCCGATCCGGCGGCCCCGCACACCCTCGACGACCTGGCCGCGCGCGCCGGCGTCAGCACCAGGCACCTGACGCGCCTGTTCCGCGAAGAGCTCGGCCGCACCCCGGCGCGGTTCGTCGAGCAGGTCCGGCTGGAGGCCGCCCGGCAGCAGCTGGAGCGCACCACCGACCCGCTCGACGTCGTGGCGCGGCGGGCGGGGTTCCGGACCGCGGAGACGTTGCGGCGCGCCTTCGCCCGGCACCTCGGGGTCACGCCGAGCGACTACCGGGCCCGCTTCCGGACCACCGGCACCGCCTGAACGCTTCCGCCCGCGCATCCGTACACCAAGACAAGGGATGACGAGGAGGCTGCCGCCGTGCGCATCGTGATCGCGGAGGACGACGCCCTGTTGCGGGAGGGGCTCGTGCTGCTCTTGCGCAGCGAGGGGTTCGAGGTGGTCGAGGCCGTCGACCACCCGGGCGACCTGGTGACGTCGGTCGTGGCGGCGGCGCCGGACCTGGCCGTCGTCGATGTCCGCCTGCCGCCGACGTTCACCGACGAAGGGCTCCGCGCCGCCCTTGAAGCGCGGCGCCGGGTGCCGGGGCTGGCGATCCTCGCGCTGTCCGCGTTCGTCGAAGACGGCTACGCGGGCGACCTCCTGGCCGTCGGCGGGGGCGGGGCCGGGTACCTGCTCAAGGAGCGCGTCGGCCGGCCCGACGAGTTCCTCGACGCACTGCGGCGCGTCGCGGCCGGCGGCACGGTGCTGGACCGGGACGTCGTGGCGGTCCAGCTGGCCCGGCACCGCCCGGGCGATCCGGTGGCCGCGCTGACCGACCGCGAACGCGAGGTCGTCGCGCTGCTGGCCGAAGGGCACTCGGTGCCGACGATCGGGCGCCTGCTCGGCATCGGGACCGCCGCCGCCCGGCAGCACGCCGGGGACGTCAGCGCGAAGCTGCGCGTCCCCGGCACCGCGATGCTCAGCTACCTACGAGCGTGAGCAGCTCCGCCTGCTTCTCCCGGTACCGGGCCACGTTGGCCAGCTTGACGTCTTCGTAGCCCCGCACCAGGTCGGGCAGCTCGGCCAGCGCGAGCACCCGTGCCCGGTCCACATCGGACGCGCGGAAGGCGGTCAGGATCATGGCGCGGTAGTCCTCGACCAGCTCGCGCTCGACCCGCCGCACCTCGGCGCGGCCGAACGGGTCGAGCCGGGTGCCGCGCAGCTTGCGCAGCGCGTGCAGCAGCCGGAACGCCGGGCGGAACCACGGGCC
The DNA here is from genome assembly GCF_010550475.1 of Amycolatopsis sp. SID8362. Classification (NCBI taxonomy): domain Bacteria; kingdom Bacillati; phylum Actinomycetota; class Actinomycetes; order Pseudonocardiales; family Pseudonocardiaceae; genus Amycolatopsis; species Amycolatopsis sp. SID8362. The sequence continues at coordinate 3,925 of NZ_JAAGNB010000012.1, read as the reverse complement.
GAGGCTGATCTTGCGCTTCATGCCGAGCGCGCGCAGCACCGGCGGGTGCAGCCGGTAGGCGTACTTGGTGCCCTCGCCGAACTGCTCGGCCAGGCCGTCGGTGAACGCCGGGTCGAGCGAAAGCCGGGCGACCTCGTACTCGTCCTTGTACGCCATCAGCTTGTACAGGTGCTTCGCGACGGCCTCGGTGATCTCCGTCGGCCCGTCCTCCAGCACCCGCACCCGCTCGACGAACTCGGCGTACGCGCGGGCGTACCGCTTGTCCTGGTAGGCGGCCAGGTCCGGGATCCGGACGTCCAGCAGCCGCGCCAGCTCCGAGCCGGGCTCGGCGTGCACGAGCTTGCGCGCGGCCGGCTGTGCGACCGGGCGCACCTTCGCCGGGGCCGTCGTGAGGGCCTCGGGCTCGGCGATGAGCTGGCGACCGCGGCGGAAAGCCTGGAGGTTCGCCTTCACGGCGGTGCCGTTCAGCTCGATCGCACGCTCGATCACCGACGCCGGCAGCGGGATCGCGCCGGTCTGGTAGGCGGCGCCGAGCTGGAGCACGTTGGCGAACTGGTCGTCGTCGAACAGCTCCTCGGCGAGACCGCGGGCGTCGAGCGAAACCGTGCGCGCCGCGGCGGCTTCCAGCGGCGCGAGGACGCTGCCGGGGGAGGGGAAGGACACCGTGGTGTCGACGACCATCCGCCCGGTCGGGACCTCGGTGGTCGAGACGACGGCGGTGGTCCGTTCGGCGTCGGCCACGGCCAGGTTCGCCGCGTCCGCCCCGACCAGCGCGTCGCACGCCAGGTAGAGGTCGCACTCGCCGGTGGCGAGCTTCGGGGCCTGCTCGACCGGGTCCGCCGTCACCTTGAGGTCGGAGACGACGGCGCCGCCCTTCTGCGCCAGCCCGGTCTGGTCGAGCGTGCGGACGTGCCGCCCGTCGAGCACCGCGGCCGTCGCGAGGATCTGCGTCACGGTGACCACGCCGGTGCCGCCGATGCCGGTGATCCGCACCGTGAAGTCCTTGGTGGACATCGAGGGCGCGGGAACGGCGTCGGCGGCCAGCTCGGTCAGCTTGCGCCGCTGCTTCTTCCCGGTCGGCACGACGGTGACGAACGACGGGCAGTCCCCGGCCAGGCAGGAGTAGTCGACGTTGCACGAGGACTGGTGGATCGCGGTCTTGCGGCCGAATTCGGTCGCCACCGGCTGCACGGACAGGCAGTTCGACTTCGTCCCGCAGTCGCCGCAGCCCTCGCAGACGCGCTCGTTGATGACCACGCGGGTCGTCGGGGTCTTCTGCTTGCCACGGCGGCGCTTCCGGCGCTTCTCGGCCGCGCACTCCTGCTCGTGGATCAGCACGGTGACGCCCTTGACGGCGGCCAGTTCTTCTTGCGTGGCAAGGAGTTCCGCGCGGTCGCGCACCTCGACGCCGGCGGGGAGCTTGCGGCGCCGCAGCTTCGCGGGCGCGTCGCTGGTGATCACGACCCGCTTCGCACCCTCGACGAGCAGCAGCTCGGCGACCTTCTCCACCGGCAGCCCGCCGACCGCGTCCTGGCCGCCGGTCATCGCCACGGCGGAGTTGTAGAGCAGCTTGTAGGTGATGTTGACGCCGGCCGCGACCGCCGCGCGCACCGCGAGGCTGCCGGAGTGGGTGAAGGTGCCGTCGCCGATGTTCTGCACGAAGTGCTCGGCCTCGACGAACGGCGCCATGCCGATCCACTGCGTGCCTTCGCCGCCCATCTGCGTCACGCCGAGGACGGTGCCGACCTGGTCGGGTTCCATGAACAGCGCCATGGTGTGGCAGCCGATGCCGCCGCCGACGAGCGTGCCCTCCGGGACCTTCGTCGACGAGTTGTGCGGGCAGCCCGAGCAGAAGTACGGCGTCCGCGCGAGCAGTGGCACCGAGATGCGCTCGCGACGGCGGCGGGTGGTGAAGGCGTCGACCGAAGGGATGCCGCCGGGCAACCGGCGGGCCAGCCCGGCCGCGATGCCGTCCGGGTCCAGCTCGCCGAGCTCGGTGAACAGCGTCCGGCCGTCGCGGTCCTTCTTGCCGGTGACCGCGGGGGCGCCGGGCACGCCGTAGAGGACCTCCTTGAGGGCGGTCTCGACGAACGAACGCTTCTCCTCGACGACGACGATTTCCTCGAGCCCGTCGGCGAATTCGCGGACGATCGAGGGCTCCAGCGGGTGGATCGCGCCGAGCTTGAGCACGCGGATGCCGTACTTCTCCAAGGCGCCAGCGTCGAGGCCGAGCGTGCGCAGCGCCTGCTGGAGGTCCAGGTAGGACTTGCCGGCGGCGACGATGCCGATCCGGTCGGCGGAGCCGCGCGCGGTGATCCGGTTGACGCCGCTCGCGCGCAGGTACTCGGTGACCAGCGGCAGCCGGACGGTGAAGAGGCTGCGCTCCAGCTCGGCGAGGCTGGTGCCGAGCAGCCGCGACGTCGGCGTGTGCCGGTACGCCCGCTCGATCTCCGGCGCGGTCCACTCCGGGCTCACGACGGCGGTGCCGGACGCGTCGGCGACGTTCGCGACGACCTTCAGCGACGTCCAGACGCCGGCCGCGCGGGACAGCTCGACCGCGTGCATGCCGAGGTCGAGGACGTCCTGGGAGTCGGCCGGGTAGAGGATCGGGATCGCCAGGTCGGCGAGGGCGAGCTCGGACGCGCAGGGAACGGTCGAGGACTTCGCGTTCGGGTCGTCGCCGACGAGCGCGACGGCGCCGCCGCGCGGGTCGGTGCCGGCCAGGTTGGCGTGGCGCAGGGCGTCGGAGGCCCGGTCGAGGCCGGGGGCCTTGCCGTACCAGAACCCGGTGACGCCGCGCTGCCCGCCGGCGCCCGCGACGAGCTGGCTGCCCATCACCGAGGTCGCGGCCAGCTCCTCGTTGAGCCCGGGCCGGTGCACGACGTCGTGCTTCTCCAGCAGCGTCGAGCGGCGGCCGAGCTCGAGGTCGTACCCGGCCAGCGGCGAGCCCTCGTAGCCCGAAACGAAGACGGCGGGGTCGCCGCCGTGGGCGCGGTCGTGCCGGACGCGGTCGAACAGCAGCCGGACCAGGGCCTGCACCCCGGTCAGGTGCACGGTTCCCGCCTCCCGCAGATAGCGGTCTTCGAGCGTGAACGTCTCCACGGCGCGGCTCCTCTCGATGTGCTTCCGGGCACAGTGCGACGCCGGCCACAGCGACGCAACAGGCGTTGGCGTTCCGGGACTCTATACGCAAACTTCCGGGCCTCTTCGCGCCGGCTGGCTCGGTTTTTTGCGCGGAGTTACGCTCCTGCGCATGCCCGAAGAGCTGCTCGACGCGACCGACCACGAGATCCTCGGCCTGCTGCGCGAAGACGCCCGCCGCACGCTGTCCGACATCGCCGGCCGCGTCACCCTCTCCACGGCCGCGGTCAAGCGCCGCATCGACCGGCTGCGCGAGACCGGCGTGATCACGGGCTTCACGGTCCAGGTCGACCACGCGAAGCTGGGCTGGGGGATCGAGGCGTTCACCGAGCTGCGCTTCGTCGGCAACACGAAGGTCGCGGAGATCCTGCGCACGACGACCCGCATGCCGGAGGCCCAGGCGGTGTTCACGATCGCGGGCGACCCGGACGCGCTGGTGTGGCTGCGGGTGCGCGACATGGCCCACCTGCAGAAGACGATCGACGAGATCCGGCGGCACCACCAGGTGACCGGGACGAAGACGCTGATCGCGCTGGAGTCGTGGTCGCGGGGGAACTGACGTGCTCGTGACGCTGGCGCGGCGGCCGGACCTCGCCGAAGCCGTCTACGCCATCCCGTACCCGCCGGGCTCGCCGGCGTTCATGGCGGGCAGCCTCGCGAGCCTGCTGGTGCGCGGCCGCCGGGTGGCGCGCCGCTGGCCGCACCTCGTCGTCGCGCTGCTCGACGGCGATCGGCCGATCGCGCGCGGGATCATGGTGCCCTTCCGCAGCCGCGGTTCGCTGCC
>NZ_JAAGNB010000530.1:0-64154 GCF_010550475.1 Amycolatopsis sp. SID8362 | reverse complement strand
AGTTCCGCCCAGCCGCCGGGGCCCGGCCGGTCCGGGACCACGGCGTAGAGCAGCCCGCCCAGCTCGGTCGCCACCGGGCGGCTGCCGATGCCCTGGGAAATCCGTTCGAGCAGGGCGAGCCGCAGGCCTTCGGCGTCGCGCCCGTCGCCGCCGGTGACCTCGATGACGACCACGCGGTGCGGCTCGTCGGACAGGTCCAGCTCCGCCATCGCCTTGCGCGGGTTCGCCCGGCCTTCGAGCACCCCGCGCAGCAGTTCCGCGGACGCGCGGCGCTGCGCGTCGGTGTGCGCCCGGCGCCGCAGCAGGTGCAGCGCGACGACCGGGGCGGCGTCGGCGAACGCGGCCGCGCGCTCGTCGGACACCGGCCCGGCGACCACCGCCCACATCGACCCGAGCAGCTCGCCGCCCATCCGGATCGGCACGATCAGCCGCGGCAGCGTGCCGTCGCGCTGCGCCGGGACGAAGATCGTCTGCCGGCCGCGGGACAGCTCGCGGAACACCCCGCGCGAGCGGAACCGCGCGAGAACGTCGTCGGGGATGCGGCGGCCCATGATCGTGGCGACGCGCGCGGGGTCGGTCAGGTCCTGGCGCGCGGAGTAGGCGAGCACGCGCGAGTTGGTGTCCTCGATGGTCACCGGGGCGTCCACGACGGACGCGACCGCGTCGGCGAGCCGGAAGAGGTCGCCGGAGCCGGGGTCGAGGTCTTCGGACTCGTCGGCGAGAGCGTCCAGGACCGTCCGCAACAGCCAGACCAGCTGTGCCCACGACGTCGCCGCGTGCACCTGCACCAGCGCGATCCCGCTCGCCTTCGCGGCCCGTTTCACCGGCGGCTTCGCGGCGAACGGCGGCTTGAGCAGCACGGCGGCGGCGCCCTGCGCGGCGCTCTGCCGCACCAGTTCGGCAGCGTCTTCGGGGCCGGTCGTGGCGACGCCGAGCACGAGGTCACCGGCCGACAGGGTGACCGCGCCGCCGGGCTCGGCGATGACGACGTCGGCGACCGCGGGGGAGTCGTCGGGCACCTGGAGCGCGTGGAGCAGCGTCGGCCCCACCCGGTCGACCACGCTGCGCACCGAGACCACGGGATCATTCTGGCCGAGAAACCGGTGGACGGCTCGGTAGGGTCGACGAGGTGAGCGAAGCCCGGCGGATCGTCGAATCCGGCTACGACAGTTCGGCGGAGCGGTACCTGGAGTGGAGCGCCCGCATCGAGGACGACCCGCGGATGCGCTTCCTGGGCGAGCTGACCGGCCGGCTCCCCGACGGTTCCCGCGTGCTCGACCTCGGGTGCGGCGCCGGCGTCCCGTGCACGGCGGTGCTGGCCGAGCGCCACGACGTCGTCGGCGTCGACCTCTCCGCGACGCAGTTGGAGCTGGCGCGGCGCAACGTCCCCGGTGGCCGGTTCGAGAAGGGCGACATGACCACGGTGTCCTTTCCCGACGGCAGCTTCGACGCGGTCACGGCGTTCTACTCGGTGCTGCACGTGCCCCGCGAGGAACAGGGCGCGCTCTTCGCGCGGATCGCCGGCTGGCTGCGCCCCGGCGGCTGGTTCCTGGCCGCGCTCGGCTGCAGCGAAGCGAACGGCGTCGAAGCCGACTGGCTGGGCACGCCGATGTTCTTCAGCAGCTACGCGCCTGCGGTTAACCGCCGTTCACTCGAAGCCGCGGGCTTCACGCTCGAAGTGGACGAGCCGGTGACGATGCAGGAACCGGAAGGGTCGGCGCGCTTCCACTGGGTGCTCGGCCGGCGGTGAACCGAGCGTTCAGGTGTCAATGCTCCACGCTCGTGACCACGCGGCGCGCGCCGACCGTGTTTCCGGAAACAGGGGACCGATTCGCAATAGCCGAAAATTCCTGTCGCGACCGCCGGGTGGCCGAAAAGAACTGTCCGTCCGACAGTGAATCTCCTTGCAGTACAACGACATGCCCCGGTGGACGCGCCGCTTGATCTTGTGGCATTCTCTCGCGCCTGTTCGCGGAGACGGCTCGGGAAAGCGTGAGGTGATCGGCTTGTACGGACGTGACGTGGCGGAATGGAAAAAGATGATCGCGGCCGGTCGGACGATCCTGATCGCCAGAGCGGTGGCCGACCGGACCACGTCGTACGGCGAATTCGCGGCCGCGCTCGTGCGCGCCACGGGCGTCGCCCGGTTCGACTTCACGACCGGCGCCGGCCGCGCGAGCATGGCGTACCTGCTCGACCGCATCTCCGAGGCGGCGTACGCGGAGTCGGGCGGCCGGCTGCTCGGCGCGCTCGTCCGCAACCTCGGCGCCGACGACGCCGGACCGGGCTTCTACCGGCTCGCGAACCGGAAGGGGCTGGCGGTGCCGCGCACGCGCGGCGGCCGCCAGCTGTTCTGGGCCCAGCACGTGCGGGAACTGCACGAGCACTTCACCGGCGTCGCCCACCGGCCGGCCGCGGGGTGAACGGCGGCTAACGCGACAGCACCGCGTCGAGCACGCGCCGCAGTTCGGCTTCCGGGTCCTCGACGGGCTCCGGTGCCCGCCACGCCACGATGCCGTCCGGCCGAACGAGCGAAGCGCCGCCCCGCGAAAGGCCATAGCGCGAAGCGAACAAGGCGTCGTCGACGACGTGGCAGTCGATGCCGGCGGCCGCCGCGGCCGGGGCCCACGCCGTACCGTCACCCGCGCAGAGCAGCACCCACGAACGGCCCAGCAGGTCCAAAGTGGACTCCAGGCCGGGCGCCCGGAACCCGGGCCGGCCGGTCGGCGCGTGCACGTCCTCGACGCGCGCGCCGTCGTCGGGCTCCTCCGACAGGACGGCCGTCGAGCGGTAGCGGAAGCCGAGGAGGATGCCCAGCGGGTCTTCCGCCGGCGTGATCCCGGAGACGTCGAGGCCGGGGTGCATGCGCTGCTTCATGTTGTGCAGCGACGTGTCGATCACCATCCGCGCGATCGGCCGGCGCTCGGCTTCGTAGGTGTCTAGCAGCGCCGGGCCCGCCTCGCCGCGCAGCACCGCGGCGAGTTTCCACGCGATGTCCGCGGCGTCGCCCACCGCCGTGTTGCCGCCCATCCCGCCGGTCGGCGGCGTCACCTTCGCCGCGTCGCCGACCAGGAAGACCCGGCCGTCGCGGAACCGGTCGGCCAGCCGCGCGGCGACCTCCCAGGACCCGGTCCAGACGATTTCCGGTTCGAGGTCCGGCAGGTCGGTGGCGCTGCGGATCATCGCGACCAGCCGCTCGCGGGTGAAGTCCGCCGGGCTCTCGCCCTTCTCCGGGAAGTAGTCCGGCGCGAAGACGTACCGGTTCGGCGTGTCGGTGTTGACCAGCCCGGCGGTGAACTCGGGGTGCTGCAGGTAGAACAGGTCGGTCACGCCCGGCTTGACGCGGTCGCCGAGGTCGGCGTCGAACACCACGCCGAGGCAGTGGCTGAGCGCGTCCATCCCGGTGGTCCCGATGCCGAGCCGGGTCCGGATGCCGCTGCGGCCGCCGTCGGCCGCGACGACGTAGTCCGCGCGCACCACCGTCTCCTCGCCCGAATCGCGGTGCCGCAGCGTCGCGGTGACGCCGTCGTCGTCGGATGCCAGTTCGGCCAGTTCCGTCCGGAAGCGGACCCGCGCGCCCGCCTTTTCCGCGTGCGCCAGCAGGATCGGCTCGACGACGTCCTGCCCGGCCATGCCGGCGGGCAGCGTGGTCGACGCCGAGACGTCGAACTCGCCGCCGTCCTCGACGAGCCGGTGCAGCACGCGGCCGGCCAGGCTGGTCGCGACGGTGATCCGCAGCCCCTGCGACGCGCGCGGGCTCACCGCCAGCACCTCGCGGTCGATGCCCGCCCAGTGGAACAGCTCCATCGTGCGCCAGTTCTGCCCTGCGGCCCGCGAGTGGACCGACGTTCCGGCGTGCCGTTCGACGGTCAGCACGTCCACTCCGGCCTGCGCGAGGAACAGCGACGCCGACAGTCCGCCCAGCCCGGCCCCCACGACCAGCACCTGCACCCGCTCCGTCATGACTACCTCCATGTCCGTGAATCTCCCTGTCCAAGTATCTTAGTCACAGAGAGATTAGTTTGCCAAGCCGGTGGTACTCCCAGGGCGTGGGAACGGTTGGGTGCTCCGTTCGGCCCAAGTAGCTTCGGGCTGGCAGTCCCCCTGAAGCCTTTGAGCCGCAAGGAGAAACCGATGAGCGCGGACGACACCTCGGCGTGGTCCTTCGAGACCAAGCAGATCCACGCGGGCGCCGCGCCGGACCCGGCGACCGGCGCACGGGCGACCCCGATCTACCAGACGACGTCGTACGTCTTCCGCGACAGCCAGCACGGCGCCGACCTGTTCAGCCTCGCCGAGCCCGGCAACATCTACACGCGGATCATGAACCCGACCCAGGACGTGCTGGAGCAGCGGCTCGCCGCGCTCGAGGGCGGCGTCGCGGCGCTGGCGTTCGCGTCCGGCTCGGCCGCGACCACGGCGGCGATCCTCAACCTCGCGGGCGCGGGCGACCACTTCGTCTCGAGCCCGTCGCTCTACGGCGGCACCTACAACCTCTTCCACTACACGCTGCCGAAGCTCGGCGTCGAGGTCACCTTCATCGACGACCAGGACGACCTGGAGCAGTGGCGCGCCGCCGTCCGGCCGAACACGAAGCTGTTCTTCGCCGAGACGCTGGCCAACCCGGGCAGCAACGTCCTCGACATCCGGGGCGTCGCCGACGTCGCGCACGAGGCGGGCGTCCCGCTCGTCGTCGACAACACGGTGCCGACGCCGTACCTGCTGCGCCCGATCGAGCACGGCGCCGACGTCGTCGTGCACTCCGCGACTAAGTACCTCGGCGGTCACGGCACCACGGTCGCCGGCGTGCTGGTCGACGGCGGAACGTTCGACTTCGGCAAGAACCCCGGGAAGTTCCCCGGCTTCAACGAGCCGGACCCGAGCTACCACGGCCTCAAGTACTGGGAGGCGCTCGGCCCCGGTGCGTACGCGGCCAAGGCGCGCGTCCAGATCCTGCGCGACACCGGCGCGGCGATCTCGCCGTTGAACAGCTTCCTGATCCTGCAGGGCATCGAGACGCTTTCGCTGCGCCTCGAACGGCACGTCTCGAACGCGCAGGCGCTGGCCGAGTGGCTGGAGCAGCGCGACGAGGTCGAGAAGGTGTACTACGCCGGCCTGCCGTCCAGCCCGTTCTATTCCGCGGCGCGGAAGTACCTGCCGCGCGGCGCGGGCGCGGTCCTGTCGTTCGACCTGCGCGGCGGCGTCGAAGCGGGCCGCAAGTTCGTCGACGGCACCGAACTGCACAGCCAGCTGGTGAACATCGGCGACGTCCGCAGCCTGATCGTGCACCCGGCGTCGACCACCCACAGCCAGCTCAGCCCGGAAGAGCAGCTCGCCAGCGGCGTCACGCCCGGCCTGGTCCGGCTCGCCGTCGGGCTGGAGGGGATCGAGGACCTCAAGGCCGACCTGGAGGCCGGATTCCGGGCGGCCAAGGCGGAACTGTGACGGCTGACCCCGTCACCGGGGCCTGGCGGATCGGTGATCCGCCAGGCCGCCGTCAGTTCGTCACCGGCCCCGGCGCGCTCGCGCTGGAAGCCGGTGGCGTGCTGCCGTCCTTCACGCTCGCGTACGAGACGTGGGGGACGCTGAACTCCAGTGCCTCCAACGCGATCCTCGTCGAGCACGCGCTGACCGGCGACAGCCACGCGGCCGGTCCGCTCGAGCCGGGGCACCCGAACGCGGGCTGGTGGGACGCGCTGATCGGGCCGGGGAAGGCCATCGACACCGACGAGTACTTCGTCGTGGTCCCGAACGTGCTGGGCGGCTGCCAGGGTTCCACCGGCCCGTCGTCGGACTTCGACGGCAGGCCGTGGGGCAGCCGGTTCCCGGTCGTGACGGTGCGGGACCAGGTGGCGTCTGAGGCGGTGCTGGCCGACCACCTGGGCATCGACCGCTGGGCGGCCGTCGTCGGCGGCTCCATGGGCGGGATGCGCGCGCTGGAGTGGGCGGTTTCGCTGCCCGGGCGCGTGGCTTCGGTGCTGGTGCTGGCTTCCACCGCGCGGGCGTCGGCCGAGCAGATCTCGTGGGCGGCCCCGCAGCTGCACGCGATCCGCAGCGACCCGCACTTCCACGGCGGCGACTACTACTCGGCGGCCGCGGGACCGGTCGCCGGGCTCGGCATCGCCCGCCGGATCGCGCACGTCACCTACCGCAGCGAGCCGGAGCTGGCCCAGCGGTTCGGCCGGGCCTACCAAGGCGAGGAGGACCCGTTGCGCGGCGGGCGGTTCGCCGTCGAGTCCTATTTGGACCACCACGCCGACAAGCTGGTGCGCCGCTTCGACGCGAACAGCTACCTCGTGCTCACGGAGTCGATGAACACCCACGACGTCGGCCGCGACCGCGGTGGCGTCGCGGCCGCGCTGAGCCGGGTGACGGCCCGAGCGGTGATCGGCGGCGTCGACAGCGACCGGCTCTACCCGCTGTACCAGTCGGCGGAAATCGCTTCCGGGATCCCGGGAACCGCGGAGCCGTCAGTGGTTTCCTCACCGTACGGCCACGACTCGTTCCTCATCGAGTCCGGTCAGATCGCGTCCCTGGTGAAGGCACTGCTGGGGTAGTCACGCGTTCTCCCAGGCGCACCAACGTGTCCGCGACCCGCCGGGACGTCTGGGCCGCGTAGTCGCCGAGCCGTTCCGCGGCGCGGTCGGACAGCTTCGCCACCCGCCAGGCGACGTCGTCCGCGCGGTCGCCTGCCTCGTCGCCCGCGGTGGCGATGCGGTCGGCGAGCCTGCCGGTGCCGGCGGCGAGCAAGTCCTTGAGCGCCATGGCTTTCCCTTCGTCTAGAGCATCCCGGCGCGGCGCCACAGCACCGCGCTCGGGCCGCCGATCAGGTCGTTCTCCTTGAGGAACCGGACGAGCTTCCGGGCCCCGAAGGCCAGCGTTTCCCGCCGGTGCGGGCTCGTCCGCGCGGCGGGCACCGCGACGCCGGGGTCGATCCCCGCGCGCAGGTACTGCCGCGGGCGCGACAGCAGCCGTGACATCAGCAGCGCGCCGATCGCGACCACCACCCGGGCGAACTCCTTGCGCCACCAGGGTGCCGCGGCCAGCGAGCGGACCAGGTCGTCCCGCGCGTACCGGACGTGCCGGGCCTCTTCCGTCACGTGGATCCGCATCACCGCGCGCACCACCGGCTGCACCGTTTCGTCGTCGAGGTGCTCGCGCTGCAGCGCGTCGAAGATCTCTTCCCCGATCAGCGTCGCCACCCACATCGCGGGCCCGTGCAGGATCGACGGCAGCGCCTGCGCGGACCGCTGCAGCCAGCGGTTGTTGCGGTACGGCCGCCCGTCGACGTGCTCGATCAGCCGGGCGAACATCGTGGAGTGCCGGCATTCGTCGGCGACCTCGGTCAGCGCGTAGTGCACGTGCCGGGTCGTCGGGTCCTGGTGGTAGGACGCGCGCAGCAGCATCTGCATGAGGATCAGCTCGAACCAGATCCCGACGCTGACGGTGTTCACCAGTTCCTGGCGCGACAGCTCGATCCGCTGCTCGCGGCTCAGCGTGTCCCAGACCGGCGTGCCGTACAGCGAGACGAGCTTTTCGGGGATGAAGAACCGGTCTTCGTCGAGCGGCGCGTCCCAGTGGACGTCGACGTCCGGGTCGTAGGAGAGCCGGGCGCTCGAGCGGAGCAGCCGTTCGGCGGTGGCTTCGCGGTCACCCATGCTGGCCTCCCTGTGTCGTGTAACACTAGAACGCATGAAACAATCTCCGTCAAGATGTAAAGTCGGGGCATGCGCGACCTCCTGAAGCACGCGCTCGAAGCCGACCTCCCCGGCGACGAGACCTCCGAACGGATCATGGGCGCGGCGCTCACCCAGGCCGAGGACTTCGGGCTGCGCCGGTTCACCGTCGACGACGTCGCGCGCCGCGTGGGGCTGTCGCGGGTGACGATCTACCGGTACTTCCCGAAGAAGGACCAGCTGCTCAACGCGCTGATCCTGCGGGAGATGAAGCGGTTCCTGACGAAGGTCGACGCCGTCGTCGAGGCGCAGGCCACCCCGGAGGAGAAGCTCATCGAGGGGTTGAGCTTCTCCCTGGGGTACCTGCGCGGCCACCGGCTGCTGAACCGCCTGCTGCGCACCGAGCCGGAGCTGATCCTGCCGCAGCTGACGGTCCAGGCCGGCGGCCTGTTCGCGGCCGCGCGCGCCCGGATCGCGGCGCACTTCCACGCGGAGATCGCCGCCGGGCGGCTCAGCCTGCCCGCCGAGGACATCGACGGGATGGCCGAGCTGCTGATCCGCATCGTGGTGTCGCTGGTGCTGACGCCGGACACGGTTCTGCCGGTCGACGACGACGTGCAGCGCCGCCGGCTCGCCGAGCTGTACCTCGCCCCGATCGTGCGGTCGCTGCGCCCGGCGTAGGGGCCCCTAGTCCGACACCGCTTCCGAGATCCAGGGCGCCACCGGCAGGTCGCGGTCCAGGCACTCCACCGACAGCCGGATCGTCCAGCGCAGCGCCTGCAGCACCAGGCTGTCGACCTCGTCCGGCGCCGCGTTGGCCAGTGCGATCTCCACCTGCTCCTGCGCCGCCTCGGTGTTGCCGTGCACCTCCGCGAGCAGCGTCCGCACGGCCGTCCGGACCGGCGGGTCGGCCTGGTCGATCGAGACCTCTTCGCCGTCCTCGTCGAAGACCTGGACCTTGACCGGCGCGCTGCCGCCGTCGCCGAGGGTGGCGACCATCGTGCTGCACTCGCCGAACAGCAGCAGCATCAGCGCCTTGGTCTCGTCCGCGCGGGCCTGCGGCTCGGCGGCCGTCGGCGCGACCTCGACGAGGGCTTCCGCGTCGTCGCCGAGGCTCAGCGCGGTCAGTGCGCGCTGTGCCTTCTCGACGAGCTTTTGCTCGTTCCAGTCCGCTTCCACGTGCCCCATCAAACACCAGCCGCGCCGGTTGTGGGGATACCTTGATCCGGGACTGTCATCCCACCGCACGAAGGGCACCCAGCGCGAGCCGCGCGAGCAGTTCGGCGAGTTCGCTGTCACCGAGATGGCGGTTGTACGGGGTCGAGTTGATCAAGCCGAACACGGCGTGTGCCGCCGAGCGCGCCTGTCGTTCTCCCAGCGCAGGCATGGCTTCCCGGATCGCGCGGACCCACACCTCGACGTACTGGCGCTGCAGCGCGCGCACCTGCTTGCGGTCGGCGTCGGTGAGGTTCGCGAGGTTGCGCTCCTGCACGGTGATCAGCGCCGGGTGCGTGAGCGCGAAACCGACGTGGAACGCCACGAGCCCGGCCAGCGTGTCGTCCGGCGTGCCAGGCCGGGCCGCCCACTTCGTGCCGCCGTCGAGCAGGTAGCGGCTGATCGAGTGCAGCATCTCGCCGAGGATCGCGTCCTTGCTGCGGAAGTGCCGGTAGAGCGCCGGGCCGGAGATGCCGACCGCGGCCCCGATGTCGTCGATGCCCACGCCGTGGAAGCCGTGGTGGGCGAACAGCTCGGCGGCCGCGGACATGATCTGTTCGCGCCTGTTCGCCTTTTCGCCGTTCACGAGCGGAGTGGAGTTGGCCGGCATCTGGCCATATTAAGGCCCGAGGTTAGCGACCGCTAACACCCGTTCCATCCTTCCGACGTGGGCCGAGTGGGTTACCTACGGGTAACTAGGGGTTCCTTGTGGGGCCTCCACCTGCTGTCCTATTCGGGCTGGCCCTGTCACAAAGGAGTGACCCATGGCTGTTCCCACCCGTAAGTTACGGCGATCCCTTCTACGGTTGAGCACGGCCCTGGGGGCCGTTGTCCTTGCTTCTCTCGGCGTGACGGGCCTCGCCCAGGCCGCCGGGACCGTGTACGCCGCGGTCGGCGACTCCTACTCCTCGGGAGTCGGAGCCGGCAGCTACGGCACTTCCGGGAGCTGTTACCGCAGCTCGAAGGCGTACCCGCAGCTGTGGGCCAACGCCCACAGCGGCACCTCGTTCACGTTCCTGGCCTGCTCCGGCGCCAAGACCGGCGACGTGATCAACCAGGCGAACTCCATCCCGTCCAACGCGACCCTGGTCACCGTCACCGTCGGCGGCAACGACGCCGGCTTCAGCGACGTGATCCAGACCTGCACGCTCGGCAGCGACTCGGACTGCACGAACCGCGTCAACACAGCGAAGACGTACGTCAACAACACGCTGCCGGCGTTGCTGACCAACACCTACAACGCGATCAAGGCCAAGGCGCCGGGTGCCAAGCTCGTCGTCCTGTCCTACCCGCGCTTCTACACCGTGCCCGGCTCCTGCTGGGTCGGGCTGAGCGACACCAAGCGCACGGCGATCAACTCCGGCGCCGACACGCTGGCGTCGGTCATCCAGTCGCGCGCGTCCTCGGCGGGGGCGACCTTCGTCGACGTCCGGCCGTCGTTCGTCGGGCACAACATCTGCTCGTCGGCCGACGACTACCTGCACAGCCTGACCTGGCCGGTGATCGAGTCGTACCACCCGACCGTCGCCGGGCAGTCCGGCGGCTACTACACGCCGCTGCGCGCCGCGATCGGCTGATCTCACCGCGAGTTCGTGAAGGCCATCTTGCGGAAGCACAACTTCCGCAAGGTGGCCTTCACGGCATTCCGGCGACTGGACACCCACGTTAGCGGTCGCTAACATCGGAGCGGAGGTTAACGCCTGCTAACTTCGAGGGAGCCCATGGACACGCCGGCACTGGGGACGTCTGCTGCCCCGGACAGCGAGGCCTACGCCCGCAACGCGACATCGCACGCGGAGCTGGTCGAGGACCTCCGCAAACGTTTGGGGAGCGCCCGGCTGGGCGGTCCGGAGAAGGCGCGCACCCGGCACGTCGAGCGCGGCAAGCTGCTGCCCCGCGACCGCGTCGACACGCTGCTCGACCCGGGATCGCCGTTCCTCGAACTGTCGCCGCTGGCGGCGAACGGACTGTACGACGACGAAGCGCCGTCCGCCGGGATCATCACCGGGGTCGGGCGCGTCTCGGGGCGCGAGTGCGTGGTCGTCGCCAACGACGCCACCGTCAAGGGCGGCACGTACTACCCGATGACGGTCAAGAAGCACCTGCGCGCCCAGGAGGTCGCCCTCCACAACAACCTGCCGTGCGTCTACCTGGTGGACTCCGGCGGCGCGTTCCTGCCGAGGCAGGACGAGGTCTTCCCGGATCGTGAGCACTTCGGCCGGATCTTCTACAACCAGGCGACGATGTCCGCGCGCGGCATCCCGCAGATCGCCGCGGTGCTCGGCTCGTGCACCGCGGGCGGCGCGTACGTCCCGGCGATGAGCGACGAGGCCGTGATCGTCCGGAACCAGGGCACGATCTTCCTCGGCGGCCCGCCGCTGGTGAAGGCCGCGACCGGCGAGGTCGTCACGGCCGAGGAGCTCGGCGGCGGCGACGTCCACTCCCGCCAGTCCGGCGTCACCGACCACCTGGCCGACGACGACGCGCACGCGCTGCGGATCGTCCGGTCCATCGTGTCGACGCTCGGGCCGCGCGCGCCGCGGCCGTGGGACGTCCTGCCGACCGAAGAGCCGGCGGTCGACCCGGCCGAGCTGTACGGCGTGGTCCCGACCGACCCGCGCACCCCTTACGACGTAAGGGAGGTGATCGCGCGGATCGTCGACGGCAGCCGGTTCGGCGAGTTCAAGAAGGAGTACGGGGCCACCCTGGTCACCGGGTTCGCCCGGATCCACGGCCACCCGGTCGGGATCGTCGCGAACAACGGCGTGCTGTTCGCCGAGTCCGCGATGAAGGGCGCGCACTTCATCGAGCTGTGCGACAAGCGCTCGATCCCGCTGCTGTTCCTGCAGAACATCACCGGCTTCATGGTCGGGCGCGCGTACGAGGCCGGCGGCATCGCCAAGCACGGCGCGAAGATGGTCACCGCGGTGGCCTGCGCGCGGGTGCCGAAGTTAACGGTCGTTATCGGCGGGTCGTTCGGCGCCGGGAACTACTCGATGTGCGGCCGGGCGTACTCGCCGCGGTTCCTGTGGATGTGGCCGAACGCACGGATCTCGGTGATGGGCGGCGAGCAGGCGGCGTCGGTGCTCTCGACGGTCCGCCGCGACTCGATCGAGGCGCGCGGTGGTGAGTGGTCCGCCGAGGACGAAGAAGCGTTCAAGGACCCGATCCGCGAGCAGTACGAAGCACAGGGCAGCCCGTACTACTCCACCGCGCGGCTGTGGGACGACGGCGTCATCGACCCGGCGGACACCCGCACGGTGCTCGGGCTCGCGCTCTCGACCGCGGCCAACGCACCCCTTTCCGATGTCAACTACGGCGTCTTCCGGATGTGATGATGTTCGACTCAGTACTGGTCGCGAACCGGGGCGAGATCGCGGTCCGCGTCATCCGCACGCTGCGGGACCTCGGCATCCGCGCGGTCGCGGTGTACAGCGACGCGGACGCCGAGGCCCGGCACGTCCGCGAGGCGCACACCGCGGTCCGCATCGGGCCCGCCGAAGCGTCGAAGAGCTACCTGTCCATCCCGGCCATCGTGGCCGCCGCCGTGTCGTCGGGCGCGCAGGCCGTGCACCCGGGGTACGGCTTCCTGGCGGAGAACGCCGAGTTCGCGCGTGCCTGCGAGGCGGCCGGGCTGGTGTTCATCGGACCGCCGGTCGAGGCGATCGACGCCATGGGCGACAAGATCCGCGCCAAGGCGACGGTGTCGAAGGCCGGCGTACCGGTCGTGCCCGGCGCGTCCGATGTGGACATCCCCGAGGGCGGGTTCGCGGAAGCCGCGGCTCGCGTCGGCTACCCGTTGCTGCTCAAGCCGTCGGCCGGTGGTGGCGGCAAGGGGATGCGGCTGGTGCACGCGCCCGAGGAGCTGGACGCGGCGATCGAGTCCGCGCGGCGCGAGGCCAAGGGTTCGTTCGGCGACGACACCCTGCTGATGGAGCGGTTCGTCACCACGCCGCGGCACATCGAGATCCAGGTCATGGCCGACCGGCACGGCAACGTCATCCACCTCGGCGAGCGCGAGTGCAGCCTGCAGCGGCGGCACCAGAAGATCATCGAGGAAGCGCCGTCGGTGCTGCTCGACGAGGCCACCCGCGAGAAGATGGGCTCGGCCGCGGCCGAGGCCGCGCGGTCGGTCGGGTACGTCGGGGCCGGCACGGTCGAGTTCATCATGTCGGCGCACAACCCGGACGAGTTCTTCTTCATGGAGATGAACACCCGGCTGCAGGTGGAGCACCCGGTGACCGAGCTGGTCACCGGCCTCGACCTGGTCGAGTGGCAGGTCCGGGTCGCGGCGGGGGAACACCTGACCGTCAAGCAGGAAGACGTCGTCCTCAATGGACACGCCGTCGAAGCGCGGGTGTACGCCGAGGACCCGGCGCGCGGGTTCATCCCGACCGGCGGAACGGTGCTGGCGGTGCACGAACCGGCCGGCGACGGCGTCCGCGTCGACTCGTGGATGACGCGCGGCGCGGTGATCGGCTCGAACTACGACCCGATGCTGGCCAAGGTCATCGCGTGGGGCCCGGACCGCGCGGCGGCGCTGCACCGGCTCGACCTGGCGCTGGCGGACACGGCGCTGCTGGGCGTCGGCACGAACACGGCGTTCCTGCGCGGGCTGCTGGCGGACGCCGACGTCCGCGCGGGCAAGCTCGACACCGAGCTCGTCGACCGTCGGCTGTCCACTTTGGTCTCTTCGGACGTGCCGGCGGAGTTCTTCGTCGCGGCCGCCTTGGACCGGTTCCTGGAACTGCAGCCCAGCGGGTCCATCGTGGACCCGTGGGACGTGCCGGACGGCTGGCGGATGGGCGGCTCCGGCGGGGTGACGTTCCGGCTGAAGTCCGGCGCCGCCCGCGCGGTGGTCCGCGTGCAGGGCACGCCGGCCGCGGCGACGGTGTTCGTCGACGACGCGGCGCCGGTCGAGGTCTCGGCCCGGCGCGACGGCGACGTGCTGGAGATCCGGCACGACGGCGGGTTCCACCGCTACCGCCAGGCCTGCGCCCCCGACCGGACCGTCTGGCTGGCCCGCGACGGCCTGAGCTTTCCCTTCGGGGAACAGGAGTTCGTGCTGTCGTCGCGCGGCGAAGCGGCCGGCGCGGGGCCGGTCACCAGCCCGATGCCGGGCACCGTGCTCGTCGTGAAGGTCGCCGCGGGCGACGTCGTGAAGGCCGGGACGCCGTTGCTGGTGGTCGAAGCCATGAAGATGGAGCACACGGTCACCGCGCCGGTCGACGGCGTGGTCAGCGAGCTCCCCGTCCGGGCCGGCCAACAGGTCGCGCTGGACGAAACCCTTGCCGTAGTGACGCCCCAAGAGGAGCAGCAGTGATCGACTTCCGCCTGGACGAGGAGTACGAAGCCCTCCGCAAGACGGTGGAGGACTTCGCGCACGCCGAAGTCGCGCCGGTCATCGGTGAGCTGTACGAGAAGGAAGAGTTCCCGTACGCGATCGTCGCGAAGATGGCCGAGATGGGCCTGTTCGGCCTGCCGTTCCCCGAGGAGTTCGGCGGCATGGGCGGGGACTACTTCGCGCTGTGCCTGGCTTTGGAGGAGCTGGCGAGGGTCGACTCGTCGGTCGCGATCACCCTGGAGGCCGGGGTGTCGCTCGGCGCGATGCCGATCTTCCGGTTCGGTACCCAGGAGCAGAAGGAGAAGTGGCTCCCCGACCTCTGCGCCGGCACGGCGCTGGGCGGCTTCGGCCTGACCGAGCCGGGCGGCGGTTCGGACGCGGGCGCGACCCGCACCCGCGCCACCGCGGACGGCGACGAGTGGGTCATCAACGGCAGCAAGGCGTTCATCACGAACTCGGGCACGGACATCACGCGGCTGGTGACGGTCACGGCGGTCACGGACGTGATGGAGAACGGCCGCAAGGAGATCTCGGCGATCATCGTCCCGTCGGGCACGCCGGGCTTCGAGGTGGCGCCGAAGTATTCGAAGGTCGGCTGGAACTGCTCCGACACGCACGAACTGTCCTTTTCGGACGTCCGGGTGCCGGTCGAGAACCTGGTCGGCACGCGGGGCCGCGGGTACGCGCAGTTCCTGTCCATCTTGGACGAAGGCCGCGTCGCGATCGCCGCGCTGTCCGTCGGTCTGGCGCAGGGCTGCGTCGACGAGTGCCTGAAGTACGTGAAGGACCGCGTCGCGTTCGGCAAGCGGATCGGGGAGTACCAGGCGATCCAGTTCAAGATCGCGGACATGGAGGTCCGCACGCACACCGCGCGCCTGGCGTACTACCAGGCGGCGTCGAAGATGCTGCGCGGCGAGCCGTTCAAGAAGGAGGCGTCGATCGCGAAGCTGGTCGCGTCGAACGCGGCGATGGACAACGCGCGCGACGCGACCCAGATCTTCGGTGGCTACGGCTTCATGAACGAGTTCCCGGTCAGCCGCTTCTACCGCGACGCCAAGATCCTCGAGATCGGCGAGGGGACCAGCGAGGTGCAGAAGATGCTGATCTCCCGGCACCTCGGCGTCGCCTGACGTAACGCCCGGGCCGTCGCCGGCGAAGTCCCCCACGGGAGCGAGGGGGTCCGGTGAAACGATTCGCGGTGATCGCGGCGGTGCTGTGCCTGGCGGCGGGGTGCTCGCCCGCCGCTCCGGTCGACGACGGCTCGGAGTTCGACGAGCCGTCGCCACCGGTCAGCACGGTCACCGTGCCCACGCCCAGTCCCACACCGACGACGTTCCCGGCCGGCTACCCGAAGGTCGTGGCCGTGGCGTCGCTCCCGCCGCGGCTGCGGGTCAAGTACCGGGCCGGCGGCGCCACCGAAGCCGTCCAGGTCGCGCCCGGTGTGTGGACGCCGGTGCAGGCCGCCGCGGCGTTCGTCGAACCCCGGGTGCTCGACGGCTACTGCGCGTCGGTCAAGGCGTTCGAACAGCGGTACCGGGGCGGCCGCGAGTACCCCGGCACCTGCTGGTGACCGCTACTGCTGCGGCTGTTGTTGCTGCTGCTTCTTGTCTTCCTCGGCCCACGCGGCTTCCGCCTGCATCTGGATGTCGGTGAGGCCGCGGTCGACCTGGACGATGTCCTTACCCGCCCAGCCGACGAAGTTCTTCGAGCTCTTGGCGTCGGAGAGGGCTTTCAGCATCGGGTAGTAGTCCGGGTGCTTGGCCTTCAGCCAGTCGTCGACGAACTTCATCTTCTGGTAGCTGTCACCGAACTTGGTCTTCAGCCAGTCCTCGTGCTTCTTGATGGTCGAGATGTCGTGGTCGCTCAGGTGCGACTTCGGCGGCGTCGGCTTCGGCGGCTCGGGCGGCTTCGGCAGCGGCCGTGAGAAGTTCGGCGTGGTGCCGTCGCCGGGCGGCCGCGTGCTCGGGGTGGCGCCGCCGCCGGGACCGTCGTGCGTGACCGCCGTGCCCGGCGGGGGCAGCGGCCGCGAGAAGTTGGGGGTCGTGCCGTCGCCCGGCGGCCGCGTGCTGGGGGTGGCGCCGCCACCCGGACGGTCGTGGGTGATCGCGGTGCCCGGCGGCGGCACCGGCGTCAGCTCGTGGCCCGCGCTCGAGGAGGAGCCCGGCTTCCCCTTGACCAGCTTCGACAGCCCGGTGAGCCGGGCCAGCGTGCGGCCGGCGTAGGCGACGACCTTGGCGAGCTTCGCCATCATCGCCGCCACCTGCACCGAGACCGTCGCGACGCACTTGGTCACGCCGACGGCGATCGACGCGCCGAAGGTGGGGATCGCGAGCGCGAGCGCGATCAGCATCGTGGAGATGATGTCGCCGAGGATCGTCGTGATGATGTCGCGCAGCAGCGCGCGGACCGCGCCGATCAGCGCCCCGGTGGTCTCGACCATGTAGCCGGCGACGTCGGCGGCCTTGGCGTTGGCGTCGATCCAGCCCTTCCGGTCGTTGATCGACTTGAGGAAGCTGTCGTAGCCCTTGCCCGACCACTGGGTGATCGTCGACTTGAGCGTCTCGTCCAGTTCGGTGCCGGTGTTGCGCAGCGATTCGCCGATCTTGTGCAGCTCGTTGGCGACCTTCGTGACCTCGGACGGGTTGCCCGCGACCTGGTCGAGCGGCCACTTCAGGAACGAGACGTGCTCGATCAGCCAGCCGAGCCCCGCGGCGATCAGCTTGGCCAGCGGGTCCATCGCGAAGGCGACGGTGTCGAGCACGGCGCTGATGACGTTGATGCCCAGTTCGACGCTGACCGCCGCGAGGTCGCCGCCGTGCTCGGTCTGGACCTTGCCGATCGAGTCGCCGACCTGCTTCCAGCTGTCGAAGACACCGGCGCCCGTGGTGGAGTTCGCGGACGTGATGGGGACGGTCACTTGCCCAGCTCCGTTTCGAAGGTGCTCAAGCCCTGAGCCGTGTTCGTGTCGTGGGTCGCGTACGTCTCGGCGGCCTTCTTGACGTCGGCCGCGGACTTGCCGATGTCACCCACGAGGTTGTTGATCTCGCCGGTGATCACCGCCATCGTGACCCGCGACGGCACGGCGAGGACCTGGGCGAGCAGGATGCCGAACGCGGCGTTGTCGAACCCGTTGGCGGCCTGCATCCGGTTCGCGGCGTCCTGCACCGCCGGCTGCGTGGTGCCCGACAGGAACTGGCTGAACTTCTGCAGCTCGGCCGGGTCGACCGAGAAACCTTCTCCGGTAACCACCGGTTCTCCTCCGTACTACCAGGGGTTGCTTTCGCCGTCGTCCTCGTCCGGCGCGGGCCGGGGACGGCGCCGCGGCGGGCCTTGCTGGGGCGGCGGTGGCGGTGGCGGGCGGTGCGGGGGCCGCGCCGGGCGGTCGTCGGCCTCCTGCTCCGGCATGAACACGTCGCTCTTGTCCGGGCCGGGTCCCGCGTCCGGCTCGGGGGCGGGCAGGAACTCGTCCAGCAGTTCGCGGGCGGCCGAGCTCTCGCCGACCATGCCCTCGAACGCGCCGGCGACCTGCGCCGAGACCTTCTGCTGCGCCTTGCCGATCAGCTGCAGCACCAGGCCGGACAGGGCTTGCGGGGGCCGTTCGTACGCGCGGGGCCCGAACCGGAGGTCCTGCAGCACGCCGCTGGGGCCGACGGTCACCGAGACGGCGCCGTCCGGCGACTGCACGCTGGCGGTGGCGGACCGGAGCGTTTCCTGCGCGGCCGCGGCTTTTGCCCGGATTTCTTCGAGTTCGACGGTGAACGCGGCCAACGGATCGCCCGGGGGCACTGACTGAGTCAATTCGTCCTCGTCGCGGGAGAGGTGGGGAACGGCGAAAGTCAATCAGCGCTCTTTGAAGCTCGGATGACGCGAACCGAGCCACCGGCTTAACGAGGTGTGGATCGCCGAAGTCGGCCCGTGCGTACCCGGTGTGCGGTAAACAGGGGCATGGACAACACCGTCATCCGATCGGGCGATTCCGGGGACGCCGACATCCTCCTGGGCTTCTTCGACGAGGCCGTCGAATGGCTGGTCGCGCGAGGCAGCTCGAAGCAGTGGGGGACCGAGCCGTGGAGCCGCGTCCCGAAGCGCGTCGAACGCGTCAAGGGCATGGCCGCGGACCCGGGCCTGCGCATCGCGATGGTCGACGGCGAAGCGGCCGGCGCGCTGATCGTTTCCGAGGAGCACGACCCGCACGTGCCGCCGGTTGACGAGCGTGAACTTTACGTCCGGCTGCTGATCACGTCGCGGCGGTTCACCGGGCGGCGCGTCGGCGGGCGGCTCATCGAGTACGCGCTCGACGAGGCGCGGCGGCGCGGCATCGACCTCGTGCGCGTCGACTGCTGGGCCGGCGGCGACGGCGACCTGCAGCGCTACTACGAGAGCCAGGGCTTCAAGCCGACCGTGCGGTTCCACGTCGACGACTGGGTCGGGCAGGTCCTGGAGCAGCGCGTGGGGTAGCGCGATCGCGGGCCAGGGGTGACACTGTTGACACGGTGCCAACAGACGAAGGAGTCGCCATGGCCGAGGAGCTCGCGGGCAAGGTCGTCGTCATCACCGGCGGCGGGCAGGGGATCGGCGCGGCGACCGCGTCGGCGCTGTCCCGGCTGGGCGCGAAGGTCGTGATCGGCGACCTCGACCAGGTCAGGGCTGAGAAGACGGCAGGCGAGCTGGACGCCGAGGCGCTCCCGCTGGACGTCACCGACATCCGCGGCTTCACCGAGTTCCTCGACGAGGTCGAACGCCGCCACGGGCGCATCGACGTGCTGGTCAACAACGCCGGGATCATGCCGCTGGCCCGCCTGGAAGAGGAGAGCGACGCGACGACCCGGCGGCAGCTCGAGATCAACCTGCACGCGGTCATCCACGGCACGCGCGAAGCGGTGAAGCGGATGCGGCCGCGGCGGTCCGGGCACATCGTCAACGTCGCCTCCTTCGCGGGCAAGGCGGGTTTCCCGGGCGCGGCGACGTACTGCGCGACGAAGCACGCCGTCGTCGGGCTGTCCGAGGCGGTGCACCTGGAGCTGCACGGGTCCGGCGTGCATGTGTCGTGCGTGCTGCCCGCGATCGTGCGGACGGAACTCGCGAGCGGCCTCGGCGAGGCGAAGCTGTTCAAGTCCTCGCGGCCGGAAGATGTGGCCGACGCCATCGTATCCACGCTGCGCAAGCCTCGTTTCGAGGTCTTCGTACCCCGGTCCGTGGGAACTATGGGCAAGCTCACCCGGCTGCTTCCGCGGCGGGCCGGCGAAGCGCTGGCGCGTGTTCTCAAGGCGGACCAGCTTTTGGCTTCAGCGGCCCATTCCCCGGCCCGCGCGGAGTACGAGGCGCGCGCCGCCGAGAGCGCGCCCGGAGCGTCCCAGGAGTAACTCGGACGGCCTAGCGACTGTCCGATTTGGACGTGGGCGGTGTTGAGTCCACCGGCCTGACCCGGCAAGATTGGCCGGAAGTGCCCGGGGGACGTCGCAGGAGGCTTTCGAAATGGTTTCACCGCCCGCACGACTGGCCGCCGCCGCGTCGAACGTGGTCGGCAAGGTGCTGCACGGCGGTGTCGCCGACCTGCGCCCGATGCCGCGGGTGCTGGTCGACCAGGGCCCCAACCGCTCGCTGTACCGGATGACGCACAGCAGCCGCCCGGTGTCCGGGCCGCCGGTCCTGCTGGTGCCGCCGCTGGCCGCGCCGGCGATCTGCTTCGACCTGCGCCGCGGCTGCAGCCTGATCGAGCACCTGGTCGAGCGCGGCCGCAACGCCTACCTCGTCGACTACGGCATGGTGGCGTTTTCGGACCGCCGGCTGGGCATCGAGCACTGGATCGACGAGGTGCTGCCGCGCGCGATCCGGAAGGTGAGCCAGGATTCGGGCGGTCAGGACGTCCACCTGGTGTCGTGGTCGCTCGGCGGCATCTTCTCGCTGCTGGTGAACGCCGACCAGCCGGACCTCCCGATCGCGTCGATCACCGCGATCGGCTCCCCGGTGGACTTCACGGCGATCCCGATCGTGGCGCCGTTCCGCCCGCTGGTCGACCTGACGAACGGCCACCTGCTGACCCCGATCTACCGCGCGTTCGGCGGCGCACCGTCCTATTTGGTCAGCCGCGTGTTCCGCGCGACGGGCATCAGCAAGGAGATCACGAAGCCGATCGCGATCCTGAAGAACCTCGACGACCGCGACTACCTCGCGCAGATCGAGGCGGTCGACCACTTCATGAGCAACATGTACGCCTACCCCGGGCGCACGTTCGGCCAGCTGTACCACCGGCTGTTCCGCACCAACGACCTGGCCGAGGGCAAGGTCGACCTCAACGGGCGCATCATCTCGCTGTCGTCGGTGCGCGTCCCGACGCTGGTGGTGGCGGGCGAGAACGACACGATCGCGCCGCGCCCGTCGGTGGAGCGGGTGGTGGAGCTGCTGGACAACGCCCCGGAGGTCCGCTTCAAGACCGCGCCGGGCGGCCACCTGGGCGTCCTGACCGGCCGCAAGGCGCGCGGCACGACGTGGCGCTACCTGGACGAGTTCCTCGACGACCAGGCCTCAGCCGACTAGGTCGATCTCGAACGGCTCGGCCGCGCTGTACCGGACGTCCGCCCACACCGCGCCGGGCACGCCGTAGCGCCGGTGCGAGGTCAGCTTCGGGTCGTAGCCCGGCAGCTGCCGCGGGTTGTGGCCGACGCCCGTCCGGTCGGAGCCCCACGCGAAGATGTCGGGCACCCACAAGGGTTTCGCGGAACCGTCGCCCGCCAGCCGCGGCCGGACGACGATCGCCGCGCCCGCGCTGCCGGACAGGAAGACGCGCACGGTGTGCTCGCCGTCGTCGGGCGGGCTGACGGTGATGCGTTCGAGGATCTCGACTTCCGCGCCGAGCGGCCCGGCGCCGGCGGGGTCGGCGGCGCGCTCGCGCAGCCACTCGCTGTCGATGCCGACGGGATCGATCTTGCGCCCGGCGGGCAGGCAGACGTCCTTGTGCCCGGCGTACCGCTCGACCCCGCGCGACATGTACCGCAACAGCGCGGCGACGAGCTTCGGGTAGGCGTCCCGCTGCGCGTCCGTCCAGCCACCGGCACCGGCGGACTCCGCTTCGATGCCGAGGAATTCGTCGTTGACGTCGAGGAACCCGAGCCACCGCGACGCCCCGGCGTGGTAAGCGCACCCGGCGGCGACGACGTAGACCGTCCCGCCGCGCCCGAGCCCGAGGTTGCAGAGCGGCCCGGCGAGATCGGCGCGCCCGTTGGTGACGAGGTCGAGCGAGGGGTAGTCCCCGGGCGCGGAATCGGCGGTGGCGGTGTGGTGCCCGACGACGCCTTCGACGACGCGCATGCCACCGTGCCCCCGCGTCTGCCACCCGGGCACCTCGACCACGGGATACCCGGTGCTGCGAGCGGCGTCGACGAGCCAGGGAACGTACACGGCTCAGCCCTCCGCGACGTCGTCGTAGGCCCCGGACTCCGCTTCGGTGTCGGGCGCGCGCGGATCGGCGATCCGTTCGGCGAGCGCGGTCCGGGCTTCGCCGAGGTCCTTGGGTCCCCGCCGATCGGCGTCCCAGCCTTCGGCATCCCATTCCCGGGGCGACTTGATCGGGCTGTCATCCCCGGGCCCGTGCACGACGGCGCCGGCGAGGAGCGTGGTCTCGATGTGTTCGGTCACGATCGGCCTCCGGCACCCGAGGGTACCGGAGACCGACCGCGTCACGACCTACTTCAGCTCTGCTGACGACTTCCCGAGGATCCGGCGAGCCACGATCAACTGCTGGATCTGTTGCGTACCCTCGAAAATGTCCAGGATTTTGGCGTCCCGGGCCCACTTTTCGAGCAAAGACTCTTCGTCGTACGCACCGGTCAGCTCGACGCACTTCAGCGCGATCTCCACCACCGAACGCCCGGCTTTCGCCTTCGCCATCGAGGCCTGCAGCGAATTCGGCTTCCGGTTGTCCGCCATCCACGCGGATTCCAGCGTCAAGAGGTACGCGGACTCGTAATCCGCTTCCAGGCGGAGGAATTCCGCCGCCGCGGCGTGCTGGGTGTTCGCCGGGCGGTCGTAGTCGATCGGAACGCCGGCGGCGGTGAGGATCTCGCGCGTCTCGTCCAGGGCCGCGCGGGCCACCCCGATCGCCATCGCCGCGACCAGGGGGCGGGTGTTGTCGAACGTCTGCATGACGCCCGCGAAGCCTTTGGCCGTGTCGATTTCCGGAGTGCCCAGCAGGTTTTCCGCCGGGACGCGGCAGTTCTCGAAGCGCAGCACCGCGGTGTCGGACGCGCGGATGCCGAGCTTGTGCTCGACGCGCACCACCTCGAAGCCCGGCGTGCCCTTCTCCACCACGAACGACTTGATCGCCCCGCGGCCCTTGGACTTGTCGAGCGTCGCCCACACGACCACGGCGTCCGCGCGCTCGCCCGACGTCACGAAGATCTTCTCGCCGTTGAGGACGTAGTGGTCGCCGTCGAGGCGGGCCGTCGTGCTGACCGCCGCGGAGTCCGAGCCGAACGCCGGCTCGGTGATCGCCATCGCCGCCCACATGCCGGAGAAGCGCTCCAGCTGCTCGTCCGTCGCGACCGAGCCGATCGCCGCGTTGCCGAGGCCCTGGCGGGGCATCGACAGCAGCAGGCCGACGTCGCCCCAGCACATCTCGATCGTGCCGAGGACCACGTTCAGGTTGGCGCCGTTGCGGTTGCCCTTCTCCTCCTTGTCGGAGCCGGAACGGCGGACGCCCGCCGCGCCCGCGCCGCCTTCGCCTGAGGAGTTGAGACCGTCCAGCAGCGCCGCGAACATGTCCAGCTCGGCCGGGTAGGTGTGCTCCGCGCGGTCGTACTTGCGCGAGATCGGCCGGAAAACCTCGGCCGCGGCCTGGTACGCCTGGTTGATCAGGGCGCCGGCCTTCTTGGGAGCTTCCAAGTTGATCATGAGTCAAAGCCCTTTCTAAAGAAGGACGGCGCCTTCCATGACGCCGATGGCACGCAGGTCGCGGTACCAGCGCTCGACCGGGTGCTCCTTGACGAAGCCGTGCCCGCCGAGCAGCTGCACGCCCGCGTTGCCGATCTGCATGCCCTTGTCCACCGCCAGCTTCCGGGCCAGCGCGACCTCCCGCGCGTACGGCTTGCCCTGTTCGGCGCGGGCGGCGGCGCGCAGCGTCACCAGGCGCAGGCCCTCCAGCTCGATCGCGATGTCGGCGACCGAGAACGCCACCGCCTGCCGGTGGCTGATCGGCTCGCCGAACGCCACCCGCTCGTTGACGTAGGGGACGACGTAGTCGAGGACGGCCTTCGAGGTGCCTGCCGCCAGCGCTGCCCAGCCCAGCCGCGAAAGCCGGACGAGGTCGGTGAAGACGTCGAGCTTGCCGCCGCCGAGCAGCGCGCCCGCCGGGAGGGACACCTTCTCCAGGTGCAGCTTGCCGGTCGCGGCGCCGCGCAGGCCCATCGCCGGCTCGGCCTCGATGGTGACCCCGGCGCTCGACGACTCGACCAGGAACAGCGCCGGGCCGCGGCCTTCGAGGTCGGCCGACACGATGAACAGCTCCGCCTGCGCCGCGCGCGGGACCAGCGACTTCACGCCGTCGAGCTGGTAGCCCTTCGGTGTGCGGCGCGCCTTCGTCGCGGGCTTGAACGGGTCGTAGAGCGCTTTCTGCTCCTGCAGCGCCAACGCCGCGGCGGGGACGTTCTCGCCGACGAACGCGGGCAGGTAGTCGGCCTGCTGCTGCTCGTCGCCCCAGCTGACGAGTGCGGTGCTGACGGCGGACGGCGCGAGCACGGCCACGGCCAGGCCGAGGTCGCCGTGCGCCAGCGCCTCCGCGACGAGCGCGTTGGTGACGACCGAGCGTTCGGTGCCGACGCCGCCGAGCTCCTCGGGGATGCCGACCAGGCTGATGCCCAGCTCGGCGGCCCGGCTCAGCAAGCCTTCCGGCGCCTCGAGCTTCGCGTCGGCGTCCGCGGCGGCCGGCCGCAGCTGCTCGGCGGCGAACTCCGTCACCGTTTCGACGATGAGCTGCTGGTCCTCACTCGGCGTGAGGTCGAACAGCCCCGTGTCGGCGGACGGCGCGAGCCGGGCGGGCTTGCCCAGCTTCTGCACCGACTTGAACGACCGGGTCGCCGCGCCGGCGACGCGGAAGCCGTTGCGGGTTCCCGCGGTGACCAGGTCCTCGAGGGGCTTGCGCAGCCCCGCTCGGTCGACGACCTTGCTCCCGGCCAGCCGGGTCAGCGCGGACAGGCCCCAGCCCATCGCGTCCCGTTTCCTTGGCGCAGCCATGTGGCCCTCCATCCCGTTACCTACTCGCCAGTAGGTTAACCCGGGAGGCGGCGCGGCGCCAGTGCGGGGCGTACCTTACGACGTAAGCCTAGCTGAGATCTCCCACAACTCCCGCGCGCCGGCGTGCGCCTTACGCTGTACGAGGCGAGGCTGCTCGCCGTTCCGCCCGCCCGGACCGACGAAGGCGTTGCCGGGGACGTCCTCGGTCGCGGCGAACAGGATCGGCAGCGCGCCGTACTCGGGCTTCTTCTGGGTGATCAGCGGGTAGAGCGTTTTCAGCGCGACGGCCTGCAGGCCCCCGAAGTGCCGGTCGATCCCGGTGCGCGCGACGCCGGGGTGGGCGGCGACGGCCCGGACGGCGCTCCCGGACTCGGTCAGCCGCCGCTGCAGCTCCTGCGTGAACAGCAGGTTCGCCAGCTTCGACTGGTTGTACGCGCCCAGCGCGGAGTAGCGGCGGCGCTCCCAGTTCAGGTCGTCGAGACGGAGCCGTCCCATCCGCGCGAGGTTGGACGAGACGGTGACGACCCGGCCGGTCAGGTGCGGCAGGAGCAGGTTCGTCAACAGGAACGGGCCGAAGTGGTTGACGCCCAGGTGCGTCTCGAAGCCGTCCGCGGTCTTCGCGTACGGCACGGCCATCACGCCCGCGTTGTTGACCAGGACGTCGAGTTCGCCGGACCAGCCGTCGGCGAACGCCCGCACCGACGTCAGGTCGGCGAGGTCGAGGCGCCGGACTTCGGTGTCGCCTGGCGGCGGCGTGACGCGCGCGGGGTCGCGGACGGCGAGGACGACGCGGTTTCCCCGGGCGGCGAGTTCGCGGGCGACGATGGCGCCGAGACCGCCGCCGGCGCCGGTGATCAGATAAGTGGTCATGGCGTCAGCGTCGCCGCGCCCGCGACGGCGCGGCAGAGCGCGCCGATCGGGGGATCGGCGATCCCTGGGTACGCGTGGCCGGAACACCGATAATCGGCCGGGTGAACCGCGCCGAGCTCGCCGATTTCCTGCGCCGCCGCCGGGAGGCCCTGCGCCCGGACGACGTCGGGCTGCCGCCCGGGCAACGCCGCCGGACCGCCGGGCTGCGCCGCGAGGAGGTCGCGACGCTCTCGGGGATGTCCACCGACTACTACACGCGGCTGGAGCAGCAGCGCGGACCGCGGCCGTCGGAGCAGATGCTCGCCGCGATCGCTCGCGGCCTGCGCCTGACGCTCGACGAGCGCGACCACCTGTTCCGGCTGGCCGGGCACACCGCGCCGAGCCGCGTGTCGCGCGCCGACCACGTCAGCCCGGCGCTGATGCGCGTGCTGGACCGGCTGCACGACACGCCCGCGCAGGTGATGTCGCACCTCGGCGAAACGCTCGTGCAGAACGCGCCGGCCCGGGCGCTGCTCGGCGACGAGACCAGCCACTCCGGGCCCGCGCGCAGTGCGGGTTATCGATGGTTCACCGACCCCGCGGAGCAGCTGCTCTACCCGCCGGCGGACCGCGCGCGCCACGGCCGGTTCCTGGTCGCGAGCCTGCGGGCGGCCAGCGCGAGCGACCCCCGGGCGGCCGATCTCGCGCGGCTGCTCGCGGCGAAGAGCGAGGACTTCGCGCGGCTCTGGGAAGCGCACGAAGTCGCGGTGCCGTTCGAACGCCGCAAGACGCTGGTGCACCCGGCCCTCGGCGAGATCGCGCTCGACTGCCAGCTCCTCCTCACCGACGACCTCGCGCAGCTGCTGCTGGTCTTCACCGCCACGCCCGGCACCGAAGACGCCGAGAAGCTGCGGCTGCTGTCCGTCGTCGGCCCGGAGCTACTGTGAATGCGCGGCGTGCACCTGCTTGCGCCACTCGGCGAACCGCAGGCGCTCGAACGCGATGAGCCCGAGCACGACCGCGGCGACGATCAGCAGCAGCACGGCGGCGGGGACGTGCTCCAGCAGCGGCGTCGCCGCGACCAGCAGCACCCCGAGGACCAGCCGCTCGTGGTTCCAGCTGCCGAGGTTGCGCTTGCGCAGCGCGCTCAGCGCGACCAGGTAGAGCCCGAGCCCGCCGGTCAGCGTCCAGATCGGCACCCCGTGCAGCGCTTCGCCTGGCGAGTGGTGCTCGGTGTCGGCGAGGTAGAGGAACGCCTTCTTCAAGCCGAGCGCGACGAGCACGATCCCGGCGATCAGCGGCAGGTGCAGGAACGTGTACGAGTCGGTGGCGAGTTTCGTGCGCTCGGTGCCGGTGGCCTGGGTGAGCCGGTGCTCGGACACGCGCGCGACGACGTCGAAGTAGGTCCACCACATCCCCGCGGCGAGCGCCAGCCCGCACACGGCCCCGCCGGCCACCAGCCACGACATCGGCAGCGACCCGATCCCGATGCCGATCGCGACGATCGACTCGCCGAGCGCGATGATCACGATCAGCCCGAACCGCTCGGCGAAGTGCGCGGGCGCGTTCAGCCGCCACCCCTCGGGCCCGGCGAGGTAGACGTTCAGGTAGTCGGCCAGCAGCGCGGCGGCCCACAGCCCCAGCTGCCAGGGCCCGCTCGTGAAGGCGGCGACGGCGAGCAGCCCGACGGAGGGCAGCAGGCCGACGAACATCTTGAGCAGGACCTTCCGCAGCCCGGGGTCGTGCTTCGCGGCGCCGAGGTAGGCGACGAGGTGCAGCAGCCGCACCAGCGCGTAGCAGACGACGAACAGCACGGGCGCGTACAACCCACCGGGGAAGTCGACAAACGCCTCGGGGATGGTCAGCGAAACGAGGAACATCACGGCCATCGCCCCGAACATCGCGAGCCGCGCGATGCCGTGGTCGACGTGGATGGTGTTCCCGAGCCAGGCGTAGCTGCACCAGCACCACCACAGGACGGCGAGCATGGCCAGCCCTGCCCGACCCCCACCGGGCTCAGGTGGTCGGCCATCAGCTGGGTGGTCTGCGTGATGGCGTAGACGAAGACCAGGTCGAAGAAGAGCTCGATGGTGGAGACGCGGTGGTCCTCATCCGCGCTCACCAGGTGCAGGCGTCTCGTGGGCACGCCGAATTATGAACGGCCGGACCCCGGGCGCGTCGCGTTTCGGGGTAACGCTCTGCGCGAACGTGGCCGAGCGTGCACACGTCTGGGACAATGAGCGAGGGACGCGGGGAGGTGGGTCGTGCATTCCTATGGGGCAGCGCTGCACCGGACGATCATGGCCGTGGACATCGCGGGGTACAACAACCCGAACCGCACCCTGGCCCACCTGCGCGAAGTGCACGACGGCCTCTGGCAGGTCCTGCGCACGACGTTCGCCGAAACGGGCATCCCGTGGGACTCCTGCTATGTGGAGAACACCGGCGACGGCGCGATGTTCCTGCTGCCCCCGGACATCGCCAAGGCGGACCTGGTCGCCCAGTTCCCGGCCCGCATGCGGGACGAGCTCCGCCGCTACAACCACGTCCACGCGGAGGAAGCCCAGATCCGCCTCCGCCTGGCCCTCCACGCGGGCGAAGTGGCGGAGGGCAGCCACGGCCGTGTCAGCAAGGCGGCGAGCTTCACCTTCCGCATCCTCGACGCCCCGGAAGCGAAGGCGGCGCAGAAGGCGGCGGAAGCCGACCTGGTCCTGATCACGTCGCAACTGTTGTACGAGGACGTCGTCGTCCAGGACGCGGCCGCCGATCCGGGGGCGTTCCGGCGGATCCGGGTGAAGGTCAAGGCGGGGGAGAACCCCGCTTGGGCGTGGCTGCGCGTGTTCGGCCGGGTGAACGGCGTGGTGGTCGCCGCACCGAAGGCGTCGACCCGGGGAACGTTCCCGGCGTTGATCGACGCGCTGCTCGCGGTGCCCTGCGTGCGCAAGCCCGAAAGCCGACGGCTGCTGCTGGAAGTGTTCCCCCGCCGGGAGATCGCCGACGTCGTGCCGTACCACGCCGAGGACCGGCTGCACGTGATCGCGCTGGCCCGCACGTGCCAGCGCTTCGACGGCGGCCTGGCCGACCTGCTCGACGCGGTCCGGACCATCGAGCCGGAATCCCCGCAGGTCACCGCGCTGGCCGCGATCATCGGCGACTGGCCGGAACAGCAAGCGCTGTAGTGCTTGTCCAGCTTTTGCCCCTTTTTCCCCCGGATCCGGTCGGTAAACTCACGTTCCCGGGCCACGCGCACGCACGCCGGGGGAGGTGGTTCGTCACGTGTCGGCCGGTGAACGGGTTTACGGGCCCGGACGCGAGTTCCGCTACCGGCCGGGCACCACGGTCTCGGTCCGGGAAGCGATCGTCAACGTCCTCGCCGGAGCGGGCCTGGCCGTCGATCCCGCCGGTCGCGCGCTGCTGCTGGAGCTGATCCACGACAACCTCGGCTTCCCGTTGACCGTCCCGGATCAGGTGACCGGCCGCGACCACCTGATCGAAGTCGTCAACGCCTGCGCGAAAACCGAAGGCGGGATGATCGCCCTCGCCGACGCCGTCCGGATGATGCGGCCGGAATCGCGGGAGTCGGATCAGGTGCGGCGGCTCGTGCACCAGCCGCGGATGCACGACCTGCTGCCCGAGCCGGAACTGTGGTGGCTGCGCGCGCGATTGACCGGCGTGGTTCCGCCGCGGTTGTCCGCGTTGCTCCGGAAAGCGGCCGGGCCGGCGGATCCGCCGGCCGGCGTTCGCGACGCGTGGGACGCTTTTTGCGCGCTTTCGGACTTCAACACCACGCCGAACGGCTTGCCGCCCGCGCTCGCGTTCGTCGAGTTCGTGGCCGCGAAATGCGCGGCGGGCCTCGCCGGCGAACTGCGGCATTGGAACACCGAACAAGCACGGCGCCTGCAGGCCGAAGCGGGTTTGGAAGCGTTGCGCGCGGAGCGTGAGCCGGATTCGCCCGAGCCTGCGCGGCTGCACCTCATGATCGTCGTCCAGCCCGACGGCATCGACCCGGGACGGCACCTCGTTTCCTATTGGCGGCAGGACGATCCGGAAGAATGGCCGCCCGCGCGCGGCGGTCTCGACACGGTGACCGGGGACCAGCTCGAGCACCACGTCGACATGCTCGTCGTCGAAGCGGAAAACGCGTGGGCGGAGTACCGCGGTGAAGTCCGCCTCGAGTTCGTCCTGCCGAGGTCGTTGCTGAACCTGCCGGTGCACCTGTGGTGCAAAGAACACGAAACCGGCGACCCGCGGCCGTTGTTCCTCGATTACCCGATTGTCGTGCGGTCGCTGGAACGGATGCGGTCCCGGCATTGGCACCGGGCCTGGCGGCTGCGGTGGGAAGCGATGATGACCGATCCCTCGGCCGAACGGGTGTATTTCTGCACTGCCGAAGACACCGGGGAACGGCATCGGCTCGACGCGATACTCAGCGAAGACCAATGGGTGGTCATGGTTCTCGCAGCCGCTCCGGCATCGCGGCCGAGACCGGGGGAAGACGAACTCGCGGCGGGATTGCGGTCGGGGCTCCCCGCACTACTATGGCATCCCGAGGCGTCGCTGGATCTCTTGCGAGAGGTGGTCACGTGGCTGGTCGACGGCGGTGCTCTCGGAGACCTTCCCGCCCGGGTGCAGAAATCGCGGTGCGCCGCATTCCGGAAAATCACCATTCCGGTGGACCTGAGCGTCGTCCGGAATCTGGTCGTCCTCTGGGACGACCCGGCACGCGTGGTATTCCTCGACAGCCCGCCGTTCCGGCCGGGCCCGCCACCCGGGAGCGCCGATGAGCGAGGACGAGCTTCCTGAGCCGCGGCCGGGCTGGTGGGTCTACTCCGGCACCGGGGTTCCCGTGCGCGGGAAGGAAAAGCCGCTCCCGCCACCGCCGCCGTGGCGGGAGTTCGACGGCGGGCCGTTGCTCGACGACGTCCTGGTACCGCCCGAAGACGGGGAGATGAAACGGCGGCTCGGCGCGGCCAGCACCGAATCGGTGCCGCGAGCCGACGTGCACGAGGTCGACATGGTCAACGCGGCGATCTACCTGCGCCGTCCCCTGCTCGTCACCGGCAGGCCGGGAAGCGGGAAATCCAGTCTCGCCTTCCGGATCGCCCGGGAACTCGGCCTCGGGCGGGTCCTCCAGTGGCCGATCACTTCGCACACCACGCTGAAGACGGGGACGTACGGCTACGACGCCATCGGCCGGGCGCAGGCCGCCGGTTCGCGGTCGGCGGCCGCCGGCAACGGGACCGCGGAGGTGGCGGAACCCCCGATCGGCGAGTTCGTGCGGCTCGGCGAGCTGGGCACCGCGTTCCTGCCCCGGCGGCGGCCGCGGGTGCTGCTCATCGACGAGCTGGACAAGTCCGAAGCCGACCTGCCCAACGACTTGCTGAGCCTGTTCGAGGATGGCGAATTCGAAATCCCCGAGCTGGTCCGGATGGCCCGCCGGACGCCGGTCGTCGAGGTCTTCACCGCGGATCCCGACGCGACGGCGGAGATCGTCGGCGGCCGGGTCCGGTGCCACGCGTTCCCCATCGTCGTGATCACCAGCAACGGCGAACGGGATTTCCCGCCCGCGTTCCTGCGTCGCTGCCTGCGCTACGAAACCAAGGACCCGGACGTCGACCAGCTGGCCGCGATGGTCACCGCGCACATGCTCGACCCGTCCGACGACCACCGCTCGCGCATCATCGCGGAGTTCGTCAGCCGGAGCGAAGCGTTCGGCGGGTTGCCGGTCGACAAGCTGCTCGAAGCCGTGTACCTAGCGACTTCCGGTGCCTATCGCGAAAACGACACCTCCTGGGCGAGGCTGGTGGACGCGCTGTGGCGGCAACTGAACTCGCTGGTCCCCTGAGGTGGTCCAAGAGCCGCACGACGTTCCGGCCGTCTCCGGGCTGAGCTGGAGCGAGGTCGGCGACGCGGTGTGGCTCGCGATGGCGATCGGGGACTCCGCGCCGCGCGCGCACCCGGAGTTCGAAACACCCGAAGCCGCGGTCTACGACGACGAGCAAGCCCACGGTTTCCCGGAGCCGCCGGAAGAACCGGCCGGCCCGGTGGCGCCGCCGTTCGGCAGCGCACCCGACCGGATCGTCACCGCGCTGGCCAAGAGCGCGGAGCTCCTGGGGGCGTCCGGCGCGGCCGTGCTCGGCCCGTCCCGGTACCTGCCGGAGGCCGCCGCGATCGTCCGCGCGCTCCGGCCGCTCAAGCAGACACGCCCTTCGGCGCACGAGGAAGACGTCGTCCTCGACGAGGAGGTGACGGCGGAAGACGCGGTGCAGGACCACCTTTGGCTGCCGAGGACGAAACCGGCGATGGTCCGCGGGCTGGACCTGACCGTCGTCGTCGATTCGAGCCCTTCGATGGCGCTGTGGCAGCCGACCGTCGCCGCTTTCCTCACCCTGCTCCGGCAGCTCGGCGCGTTCGGCTCGATCCAGGTGCGCTTGCTCGAAACCGACAAGCGCGGCGGCGACGGGGTGCCCGGCCCGGTGTTGCGGGGCGGCACGCCCGGTGCGCCCGAACGGCAGCCCGCCGAACTGCTCGACCCGTCGGGCCGTCGCCTCTTGATCGTGCTGACGGACGGGATGGGCGAGGCCTGGCACCAGGACTCGGTCTCGCCGCTGCTGGCCCAGTGGGGTCGGGCCATGCCGGTCGCGATCGTCCAGCTGCTCCCGCAGCGGCTCTGGGGCCGGGCCGGGCCGCAGCTGCACCACGCCAGGCTGACGACGCCGGGCCCGTTCCGGCCGAACCGGCGCTACGGCCTCGAACTGCCCGACGCCTGGCTGACCGGTGAAGACCCGGAGACGGCGGGCGCGGGCGCGGTGCCGATCCCGGTCGTCGAACTGGATCCGCGGTGGCTCGGCTGGTGGGCGCGGACGATCGGCCGGGCGCAGCCGGACCCGGTGCAGGCGGTCGTGCTGCTCGCCCGGACGCAGCCGCAGCCCGCCGAGCCGTGGGACGGGCCCGTGCTGTCGGCGCAGGACCAGGTCAAGCACTTCCACGGCGTGGCGTCGCCGCCCGCGTTCCGGCTGGCGACGTTGCTGGCCGCGGTCCCGGTCAGCCTGCCGATCGCCCGGTTCGTCCAAGCCGAAATGGTCCCCGAAGCGGACACCGCCGACCTCGCGGAAGTGCTGAGCAGCGGACTCCTCGACGTGCCGTCGAACGTCGAAGCGGACGAGATCGTCTATGAATTCCCGCTCGCGGTGCGGGAAGCGCTGCTGGCCGCCGGCCGCCGGTCCGACACGGTCCAGGTCGTCCGCGCCACCGGCGGGCGGTTCGGCGACCGGCACCCGGTGCTGCTGCGGGTCACCGAGGCACTGGACGACCCCGAACGCGCGCCGCTGCCGGCCGCCGACACCAGCCTGGCGGACGGCGTCGCGCTCGAACGCGCCGTGATGCGAGCCCTGTCGGGACCGTACGCGGGACGCGCGGAACGCTTGCGGCACTGGGAATCCGCGGTGGGTGCGCCGGGCCCGGCGGAGGAACCGAGCGGTTCGACGACCGAGAACCTGGTCGCCGACGTCCACGAAGAGGCGGCGGACTCCCGCCAGCGGGTCCGCCAGCTGACCACCGACGCACCGACGGTCTGGGGAGCGGTCCCGGCCCGCAACCCGGACTTCACCGGCCGCCACCGGCTGTTGGCCGCACTGGCCACCGACCTCCACGACGGCGGCCGCGCCGTGCTCCACGGCATGGGCGGCCTCGGCAAGACCCAGATCGCGACCGAGTACGTCTACCGCCACCTCGACCGCTACGACCTGGTGTGGTGGGTGAGCGCGGCGCAGGAGACGCAGATCCGCGCGTCCCTCACGGAACTTGCGCGGCAACTCGGGTTGCCCGGCGCCGCGGAGACGGTCACGGCGGTACCGGAGGTCCTCGAAGCACTGGGCGAAGGCGAGCCCTACCGCCGGTGGCTGCTCGTGTTCGATTCGGCGGACAACCCGGAAACGGCGTTGCCGTTCCTCCCGGCCGAAGGACCGGGCGAAATCCTGGTGACGACGAGGAACCCGGGGTGGCCGGACGTCTTCCCCAGCCCCATCGAGGTGGGCTCCTTCACCCGCGAGGAAAGCGTGGAGCTGCTGAGCCTCCACGATCCGCGGCTCGACGCGGACCAGGCCGACCGGATGGCCGGGCGGCTCGCCGATCTGCCGCTCGCGCTCGCCCAGGCGGCCGCGCTGCGAACGGAAATCGCCCTGCCGGTCGACGAATACCTGCGCCGGTTCGACGAAAAGACCGCGGAAATCCTCGAATCCGCGACACCGACCGAGTACGAGGTGCACGTCGCCGCCGCGTGGAACGTGTCGTTCGACGAGCTCGGCACGCGCAACCGCGCCGCGCACCAGCTGCTGCAGGTTTGCGCCTTCTTCGCTCCGGAGCCGATTTCCCGGAGTCTCTTCACCGGAGTCCGGCGGTTGTCGATCGCGCCGGAGCTCGACTCGGCGATGCGCGATCCCACCCTGCTCGACCAGGCCCTGCGCGACATCCACCGGTGGGGGCTGGCGAAGGTCGATCACCGGTCCGACACGATCCGGCTGCACTGGCTGGTCCAGCTCGTGCTGCGCAACCGGATGACCGAGCAGCACCGCCGTGACATCCGGCACGGCGCGCACCTGCTGCTCGCGAACCGGGACCCGGGTGATCCGGCCGAGGCCCGCCTCTGGCCGCAGTACCACTTGGCCCTCCCGCACATCGACGCCGCGGAGCTGATCGACTGCGGCGACGACGAGGTGCGCGCGCTCGTCATCAACCTGTTCAAGTTCCTCTACTTCTGGGGTGACCACACCGGCGCGACGATGCTCGCCCGGCGGGTGGTGGACGCGTGGACGGACCGGTTCGGCGAAGCGGACGCGTTGACGCTGGAGGCGTCGGAGCGGCTTGGCTTTTTCCTCTGGGCTTTGGGCCGCTACGAAGAAGCGGAGGTGATCAACAACCGCACGCTCCGCCTCTACCAGCGGAAGGAGACCACTGGGCGGCGGTCGGAACAGACCCTGAACGCCCAGGTGGCGGTGGCCGCGGTGCTGAAGGCCCGTGGCGACTTCGCCGCCGCGCGCGAGCTCAACCTGGCGACCTACCACGAGGCCGCCGCCGTTCTGGGCGGGAACGAACCGAAGACCTTGACCGCCGCCCACGACCTGGTCGTGTGCCTGCTGCTGACCGGCGAGTACGACGAAGCCCGGCGAATCGGCGAGGACACCTACGCGCGTCGCGCGGAGATCTTGGGGCCGGACAACGCCGCCACCATCAGCACGCTGAACATCCTGGCGATCTGCCGCCGGGAGATCGGTGACTACACCCTCGCGCGGCTCGAGCAGCAGAAGATCGTCGAGCGGGTCCGCCGCCTGGTGCGGGACGAGAACGCCAGCGTGGTCCGGCGGGAGCACCACCTCGCCGTGGCGCTGCGGAAGGACGGGCAGTACGAGGCCGCGCTGGCCCTGTCGGGAAGCACGTTGGAACGCTTTCGGTCCCGCTACGGCCTCGGCAACCCGAACACCCTGCCGTGCGTTCTGGCGCATTCGATCGACCTCCGCTGCGTCGGGGACCTCGAAGCGGCGAGGAACCTCGGGCAGCAGGCGGTCGACCTCTACCGGGCCAGCCTCGGCGACCGGCATCCGCACACCCTCGTCGCGCAGATCGATCTCGGCGTGACGCTCCGGTTGCTGGGCGCCGTGTCGGCGGCGCGGGACCGGGACCGGGCTGCCTTCGGCGAACTGCGGAAGGCACTCGGCGCCGACCACCCGCACACGATCGCCGCGGCCATCGACCTCGCGAACGACCACGCCGCCGTCGGCTCGCCGAAGTCGTCGGCCGCGCGGCTGCTGGCCACCGGCACCGAATGCCTGGCGCGTGCCCGGCGGGTCCTCGGCGAAGACCACCCGGTCACCCTGGCGGCCCAGCTCAACCGGGCGCTCGACCTGCGCGCGGCCGGTCGGAGCCGGGAAGCCGCGCTGCAGCAGCAGGACGCCGTGGCCCGCTACCGCCGGGTGCTCCGCGCGGACCACCCGGTGACGGTGGCCGCCGAGCACGGGGTGCGTGCCGTGTGCGACATCGACCCGACACCGCTCTGACCGGTCAGCGGGCCTCGGCGAGCCAGTGCGCGACTTCTTCGGGAGCGGGTTCCGGCGCCGTCCGCCGCCGGATGCCGCGGAGGACCGCGCGGACGACTTCGGGCCGGTCGAGCAGGACGGCCGCCGCCGGGTCCCCGGTCGTCCACAGGGCGAGGCCCAGTCCGATCAACGCCGCCGGTGCGTCCGGGTCGCCGAGCAAGGCGGTCCGGTACGCCTCGAGGGCGTCCTGGCCACGGCCGTCCACGAGGGCGAAATCCGCCTCGGACGCGCCGGGCACTTCCCGCCAGAGGGCCGTCGCGCGGCGGGCACCGTCCTCGCCGAGGCGGACCCGCAGCAGGTCGGCGCGTGCGTTGGTCCAGTCGCCGTCCGGCTCGGTGACCAGTGTCGTGCCCACCCCGTCGGCACCGGGAACGGGCGTTCCGCGCAGCCAGCTGTCGACGATCAGCTCGATCGCTTCCGGCTCCGGCCGGAGGTGGCGGAGCCGCCAGCCCGCGCGGTGGTCGGCGGCCACCAGGTCCGCCCGGCGCGCCGCGGTCGCGAGGACCTCGTCTTCCTGCCATATCGCGGCGCGCTCGGAGACGAGCGCGAGGAACCGCCGTCCCGGGTCGGTCAGCGCCTCGTCCGTGCGGACCGTTTCGAGGGTCCGCGCGACCTGGTGCCGCCAGTGGGCGTACTCGAACGCCGCCAGTTCGTCGTCCGGGTGCTGGGCGCTGAAAGCCCGGTAGAACTCCGTGACCGCGAAGAAGGCGTAGATGCCGTGGACGACCCCGCCGAGCGGACGGGGATCGTCACGCCACGGGGCGTAGAGCCGCTCGGTCCGGTCGTCGGTGTGGAGCCGCACGAACTGCAGCAGACCGCCGAGCCGGATGTGCTGGAACTCGTGCACCAGCGCCGCGGCCAGCGTTACGGGGTCTTCGGGCCGGCAGATGAGCGCGCTGCCGAACGCTTCACCGCTGGACGCGCTCGGCAGCCGGAACGGGAACCGCGGTCTGGGCACGATCGTGTCGAGACCGGCGGGCAGGGCGTCCGCGAAGTCCGGGAGCAGCCGGACGATCAAATCCCAGGCCTGGGCGAGGAGGCCGCGCCAAGCGGTCAGGTCCGCCGGGTCCAGCCGGTCGGGCGCCGAGGGGCCGAAGAGCCCGCGGTACGGGTCGACGTCGTCGAGCCGCACCGAGAACCGCCGCCGCCCGCTGCCCAGTTCCGCGGTGCGGATCCCGCGCCAGCCGGGCGCGTCGGCGGAGGGGTCGGCGGGGACCACGACGACCCGGTCACCGGTCACGATCTCGATCCGGCCGCCCGCGGACTTCAGCTCCGCCGTCTCGGCCTCCGGAGCATCGCCCAGCTGCGCGAGGCCGAGGGTGGGCAGCGCGACGTCACCGCGCCACACCGGCACCCGCACCTGGAAGGTGCCGACCCTGGCCCGCACCGCGGCGGCCGCGGCCAGGGCGTGGACGTGTCCGATGTGGACCCACAACGGCCGGGGGTCGGTGGTCAGCTGCCGGAGCAGGCGGGTGGTGTGCCCCGCCCAGCTGCCGGTGTAGGGGTGGGCGAGCACCTCGTCGAGCGCGGCCGGGTCGGTTTCCTGGGCGAGCACGAGCAGGTCCCACGCCCGTTCGGGGGACGGCAGCGGACCGCGGAGGGCCGGCACCGCCGCGACCTTGTCGATGATGTCCCGCAGGAGGAGCAGCCGTCGGCTGCGATCCGCCGTGCGCAATCGCCGTACCAGGTCCGGGCCGCCTTCGGAACGCGCCAGAAGGTCGAACTCCGCCCAGGAGAAGGTGTGCATGACGGATTCGGGTGTGTTGCTTGTGGGGAGCACGGTCAGTCCTTCGGGAAGCGGCTTACTCGACCCGTTTCGCTTCACTCCCGCTCGCCGTTACCGGGATGTGCGCGGCTCGTTCGGCAGCGTGACGCACCGACTTGCGCAAGGCCGCGGAGTCGAGTTTCCGCAGCTGGGACAGCGGAACCGCACTGAGGTCGAGGAGTTCGGACTCGATCTCCGGTCGCCTGGTGCCGCCCGGTGATCGCATCGCGATTTCCCCTCTCTCGAGAACCCGCTTGGAGGCGCGCGTAAGCTAGCACGCCCCTTCGATCACCCTTGCGAGGTGGCTCGCGAACGCCACTTTACTCCGGACGGATCAGGGGTTCCGATCCTTTTCACGGGCCGGAACGCCGGGCTCGGGAATGACGCCAAGTGGGTGCTCGGAGGTTCCGGTTCCCCCGGGCGGGACTCCTGAAGCTCGCTCGTGTGGTGGTCAGGCACGCGCTGTGTCATGTTTTTGCCCTTTTCCGGTTAAGCCGAACAGGTAAACTCACGATCTTCGGTGCGCTTCTCGGGGGTGGGAGGTGGTGCGGCAGGTGGCGGCGAGGCAGG
Organism: Amycolatopsis sp. SID8362; assembly: GCF_010550475.1. Classification (NCBI taxonomy): domain Bacteria; kingdom Bacillati; phylum Actinomycetota; class Actinomycetes; order Pseudonocardiales; family Pseudonocardiaceae; genus Amycolatopsis; species Amycolatopsis sp. SID8362. Next base: position 26,417 of record NZ_JAAGNB010000530.1, on the reverse strand, counting down.
GGCAGCCCGGCCCGGGTATCGCGGTCCGCAGGGCGGTGGTGGACGTGCTGGTGGTGGCCGGTTTCGCCGATGACAAATCCATCCGCACCCTGATGGTCGGTGAACTGCGTGAGGCACTCGACCACCCGTTCACCTTTTCGGACCAGCTGACCGGCCGTGACCAGCTGATCGAAATCGTCTCCGCGTGCTGCCGCCTCCGCGAAGGGCTGAACGTGCTCGCCGGCGTGATCGAGTTCCTGCGTCCGGGGAGCAAAGAATGCGCCGAGGTGCGCGCGCTCGTCTCCTCGGTGCGGATGCACGAAGTCGTGCCGGTCGCCGAACAGGAGAAACTGCGCGAACGGCTCGCGGGTTTCGCGCCGCCCGGGCTCGCGAAGGCCGTGCGTCGTGCCGCCCGCTACGTCTCTCCGCCGCCGCGTTACGAAGACGCGTCGGCGGCCTTCTCCGGACTTGCCGACTTGAACGCGGGACCCGGGGAATTGCCGCCGTTGTTGATGTTCGTCGAACTGATCGCCGCCGAATGCGACCGCGCCCTCGCCGCGGAACTGCGCGCGTGGTCGGACGGGCAGGTCCGGCGGCTCCGCCTCCGGGACGCCCTCGACCAGCTGCGCGCGGAGCTGACGGCGCCCCGGCCGGCCGCGGGCCGGCTGCACCTCGTCGTGGTCGTGCGCCCGGATCCCCTCGAAGACGACCTGTACGAGCTGTCTTCGTGGCGGCAGGACGATCCGGCGGACTGGCCGCCCGCCCGGGGTGAAACGGTCCTGGTCCGGGAAAGCCAGCTGGAGCGCCACGTCGACGTGCTGGTCGGCGAAGCCGAAGAAGCCTGGTCCGAGGTGGCGGCCGACGTGGTGGTCGAGTTCGTGCTGCCACGTGAACTGCTGAACCTCCCCGTGCACGCGTGGGCGACGGAGCGTGCTTCCGGTGCGCCCAAGCCGTTGTACCTCAGTTACCCGACCGTGGTGCGTTCGCTGGAACGGATGAGCTCACCGCGCTGGCACCGCGTCTGGCGGCAGCGCTGGGAGGCGTGGAGCCGTGATCCTTCGTTCGAACGGGTGTATTTCTGCGGCGCGGGTGATGGTCCCGATCGACTCCGGCTCGAGGCTGTTTTGAGCAATCGGCAATGGGCGATGACGGTGCTCACCGAATCGCCGCCGGTCAGAGCGACATCGGGTGATGACGAGCTTTTGCCGGCGTTGCGCGCGGGGGTCCCGGTCATCGTCTGGCACCCGTCGGCCCCTTCGGAAGTCGTTCGCGAAGTGGTAGCCTGGCTAGCCGAAAGCCGTGGCGGATTGGGGGATTTGCCCGCGGTGGCGAGGGAGTCTCGACTGGACGCTCTTCGGAATCCGCCGTCGTCGGGCGATGGTGGTGTACTCACGGACCTGGTGGTGCTATGGGACGACCCGAATCGGTTGCTTCCCCTCGGCGAAACCGGGATCATCGGGCACCTCGAAGGAGGTGCCGATTCGCGTGACCGAGCTTCCTGACACCCGGATCGGAGCGTCGCAGCATCCGGACAGTCCGCCCGATTGGTGGATTTACCGTGGTACTGGCCGCCCGTTGCACGACATCAGGCTGGCCGACCGGTTGCCGGACCCGCCGCCGTGGCGCACCTTCCGCGGAGCCACGCTCCCCGAGCGGGACGTCTTCCCGCCCGACGACGGTGAAATCGAGCGCAAGCTCGGCACCGAACTCAGCTACTCCGCGCGGAACGTCGACGAGCACGAAGTCGAGATGGTCAACGCGGCGCTGTACCTCCGCCGTCCGTTGCTGGTCACCGGACGGCCGGGGAGCGGCAAGTCGAGCCTGGCCTACCGGATTTCCCGGGAACTGGGACTGGGCCGGGTGCTCCGCTGGCCGATCACCTCGCAGACCACGCTCAAGTCCGGCCTCTACGACTACGACGCGATCGGCCGGGTCCAGGCCGCCGCCGCGTGGAAGGAACTGGCCGCCTCCGGCGCGGGAACCACGGCGGAGGTCCCGATCGGCGAATTCGTCCGGCTGGGTGAACTGGGCACGGCGTTCCTCCCCCGGCGGCTGCCGCGGGTGCTGCTGATCGACGAGCTCGACAAGTCGGAATCGGACCTGCCGCACGATCTCCTCGGGCTGTTCGAGGACGGCGAATTCGCGGTCCCCGAGCTGGCCAGGGACGCGCGCCGCTCGGTGCGGGCCGAGGTGTTCACCGCGGATCCGGGGTACACCGCCGAAATCGAGCACGGCCGGGTCCGGTGCGCCGCGTTCCCCGTCGTCGTCATCACCAGCAACGGGGAACGTGAATTCCCGCCCGCGTTCCTCCGCCGCTGCCTCCGGCTGGAAACCCGGGATCCGGACGCCGGCCAGCTCGCGGCGATGGTCGCCGCGCACGCCATCGACCCGGACGGCAGCCGGGCCGCGCTGATCGAAGACTTCGTCACCCGCAGCGCGGGGGTGGGCGGGCTGCCGGCGGACAAGCTGCTCGACGCGATCTTCCTGGCCACCTCGGGCGCCTACCGGCCCGAGGACGACGCGTGGCCGCGCCTGGTCGATTCGCTGTGGCGCCAGCTCAATCCGCAGGGGCCCTGAGATGCCGGACCCCACCGCGGGCGAGCCCGACCTGACGTGGACCGAACTCGGCGACGGCCTGTGGCTCATGGCGGCGATCAACGGGACCGCGATCCCGGACCCCGCCCCCGCGGAGCGCCCGGCACGTCCGCCGGATCCGGTCGAGGACCGGCGGGAAAGCCCCGGACCGGTTTCCCGCGACAACGAAGAACCCGAGCTCGTACCGGCCGCCGGCGGTGGTGCTTCCGCCCCGGACCCACCGCCGGACGAACGGGAATGGCTCACCGAGCAGGCCGCCGGAAACGGCGGTCTGCTCGCACCCGAGCCGGGTGCCGGCCGCGCGGACGCGGAACTCGCCGGCGTGGCGACCGCGCCGGTCCTGCCCGGTGCGGCCCAGCTGGTCCGCGCGTTGCGGCCGTTCAAACGGAAAGTCCTGTCCAAGAACGACGCCGACGTCGAACTCGACGAAGAACGCACCGCGGAGGAAGCGGCGCAGAGCGGGATGTGGCTGCCCGTCACCCGCCGCCGCCGCGACCGCTGGCTCGACCTCACGCTCGTGATCGACTCGACGCCGTCGATGGCGCTCTGGACCCCCACGGTGAACGCGTTCATCCGCTTGGTCGAACGCGTCGGCGCCTTCCGGTCCGTCCGGGTGCGGCTGCTGGAAACCGGCAAGACCGGCCCCGCGGAAGGCGGTGCGGTGGTCGGTCCCACCCTGCGCGGCGGGACCGCCGACGCCCCGGCGAGGGGAGCGGGGGAGGTGATCGGCTCGGCCGGCCGGAGCCTGCTGCTGCTGGTGACCGACGGCGTCAGCGACGCGTGGCACCGGGACCTGGTGTCCCCCATGCTCGCCCGCTGGGGGCGGGCCATGCCGGTCGCGATCGTGCACCTGCTGCCGCACCGGCTCTGGTCGCGCGGCGGCATGGGCGTCTGCCAGACGGTGCTCACCCCGCCGGGACCGCTGCGGCCCAACGGAACCTACGACGTGCGGTCGGCCGACGTGCTGCTGGACCCGGAGGAAGCCGAAGGGCTCACCGCGGGCGCGGTGCCGGTGCCGGTGCTGGAGCTGCAGGACCGCTGGTTCGGCTGGTGGGCGTCACTGGTGACGGGAGTGGGCGGCGTAGCGCGGAAAGCCGCGGTCGTGCTCGCCCGCGACGAGCCGCGGCCGGCCGACGCCGACACCGAAGCACGGGTGGAACGGTCCGCACGGGAAAAGGTGCAGCAGTTCCACAGCTCCGCGTCGCCACCGGCGTTCCGGCTGGCGACGCTGCTCGCCGCGGTACCCGTGGACGTCGGCGTCGCCCGGACGCTGCAGGCGGAACTGGTCCCGGGCTCCGGGCCCGACCACCTCGCCGAGGTGTTCACGAGCGGGCTGCTCGAGCGCGCCCGCGACGGAACACCGTGGGACCGCGCCCAATGGGAGTTCGCCGGCCACGTGCGGCAGCTGCTCCTGCGCGGCGCGCGGCGCTCGGACACGGCGCACGCGGTGATCAGCGCGTCGCGGCGCTTCGGCGACCAGAAGCCGGTACTGGTGCGGCTGCAAGCCGCGCTGGCGGCCCCGGACGCCACCCCGGACCCCGCGCTCCCGGCGGCGACGCCCGCGGAGATAGCACTGGAACGTGACTTGATGCGTGCGTTGTCCGGTCCGTATTTGTCCCGGGCGGATCGGTTGGAGAGTAGAATCGCGGGCATTGGTCAACTCGGCGATCGAACGTCCACTAGCATCCCGGCGGTGAGTGACACGATGTCGCAGGAACTCAAGCCGATGGGTTCCTCGAGTGAACCTGAATCCGTTGTCCGCCCCGATGCCAGGACCGTGGACATATCCCCGTCGTCGAGCGAGGCGCCTCCGGCTCTGCGCACGAAGGTCGTCCGCGAAGTTGCCGACATGACCAGTCGAAGCGTACGCCGATCTGGTGATGAAGCACCACCCGTTTGGGGTGCTGTCCCACCGAAAAACCCCAATTTCACCGGGAGACGTGAACTACTCGATCAATTGGGTGAGCGGCTGGGCGCGGGCACCACCGCTGTCCTGCCTGCGGCGTTGCACGGAATGGGCGGTATTGGCAAGACGCAAATGGCGGTGGAATATATCTACCGGCACTTGCAAGACTACGACATCGTGTGGTGGATCCAAGCCACCCAGCCCACGCAGATCCGCAAGTCGCTCACCGAACTCGCCCAGCACCTGAGGCTGCCGGGCGCCGACGAAGCCATCACGGCGGTACCGGCGGTCCGCGAAGCCCTGCGTCTCGGCCGGCCTTACCGGCGCTGGCTGCTGGTCTTCGATTCGGCCGAAGACCCGGAGATGGTCCGGCCGTTCTTCCCGGTCGACGGGCCCGGCCAGATCCTGGTCACCTCCCGCAACCCCGGCTGGGCCGGGATCGCGCGGCCGCTTGAAGTTGCCGTCTTCCAGCGCGACGAAAGCAAGAACCTGCTCAGCCTCCGCCGCTCCGGGCTCGCGGACGAGGACTCCGATCTGATCGCGGAGAAGCTCGGAGACCTGCCGCTCGCCGTCGAGCAGGCGGCCGCGTGGCTCGCCGAAACCGGTATGCCGGCGGAGGAGTACCTGCGGTTGTTCGACGAGAAGGTCACTGAAATCCTCGACACTTCCGCTCCGAGCGACTACGAGGTGTCGGTCGCCGCCGCGTGGAACGTGTCCTTCGACGAGCTGAGTTCCCGCAGCCCGGCAGCTCACCAGCTGCTGCAGGTCTGTGCCTTCTTCGCGCCCGAGCCGATTTCCCGGAGCTTGTTCGCGGGGGTCCGCGGAATCTCCGTCGCTCCCGAACTCGACTCGGCCCTCAGGGACCCGATGCGGCTCGGCCGCGCGATCCGCGACATCAACCGCTACGGCCTGGCCAAGATCGACCACCGCAGCGACACGCTCCTGCTGCACCGGTTGGTCCAGCTAGTGCTGCGCAACCGGATGGGTGCCCAGGACCGCATGGAAATGCGCCACGGTGCGCACCTGCTGCTGGCGAACCTCGACCCCAATGACCCCGCGTCACCGCAGACGTGGTCGCGTTACCAGGAAATCCTGCCCCACATCTACGACACCGAACTGACCGAGTGCACCGATCCCTGGGTGCGGCAGCTGGTCATCAACCTCTGCAAGTTCCTCTACCACTGGGGTGACCACCAAGGAGCGCTCGCACTCGCCGAGAGGGCAGTAAAAGCGTGGGCGACGGATCGGGAGGCTCGGGTCGTCCGAGGCGAGGAACCCGCCGAAGACCCGCCCCTGCTTGAGCTCAGTGCGTCCGAGCGACTGGCGTTTTTCCAGTGGGTCGTCGGGCGCTACAACGATGCCGCCGAAGTCGCGAAGGAGACGCGACGGCGCTACGTCGAGGCAGTCGGCCCGGACCGTGAAGAGACCCTGAACGCGCAACTCACTTACGCGCTTATTCTGAAGGCACGCGGCGAATTCGCGGAGGCGCGGAACCGCAACAGGGAGATCTACGAGAAGGCTGTGGCCCTGTTCGGCGACGACGATCCGATCACGCTGGGTGCCGCACACGAATTAATCGTGGCACTGCTCCTGACCGGCGAATACGAAGCTGCACGCGACCTGGCCGAGGAGACTCACAGGCAACGTGCCGAAATCTTCGGTTTTGACAACGACAATACGATCGGCACCGAGGTGGTGTTCGTGCTCGCCCGGCGTGAACTAGGGCACTACCCGTGGGCCCGGATCGAAATGCAGCGCATCGCAGAGCGCGCCGAACAGCTTTACGGTGGCGACAGCGTCGGCACGCTCCGGCGGCGTTACTTCGAGTCGGTGGCTTGCCGCAAGGACGGCGACCACGTGGCGGCATTCGAGCTTTCCGGTGATGCGCTGAAGAAGTTCCGCGCTCGTTACGGCAACAACCACCCGAACGCGATGGCCTGTGCGCTCGGGCATTCCATCGACCTCCGGCACGCGCGGAGATTCGCCGATGCCCGCGCGCTGGGCGAAGAGGTTTACGACCTCTATCGAGAGAACCTCGGGGAAAAACACCCGCACACCTTGTCGGCTCAGCTCGACCTCGGCGTGACTCTCCGGCTCGGTGGCGACCCGGCCAGCGCCCGCGTGGTCGACGAGAAGGCGCTGGCGGGAATGCGGGAAACCCTCGGCGAGGACCACCCGAACACGATGGTCTGCGGGATCGACCTGGCGAGCGACCTGTTCGCACTGGATCGGGTTGGCGAGGCGGCGGCTCTGGACGCCGACCTGCTGGACCGTGCCCGTCGCGTCCTGGGCGAGGACCACCCGACCACCTTGGCCGTGCAGCTCAACCGTTCGCTGGACTTGCGGGCCCTGGGCGAAACGGCTGAGGCGGACGCGCTCTATGACGATGCGCTGACGCGGTACCGCTTGGTGCTCGGCGAAAACCACCCAGGTACGGAGTCGGCGTTGCGCAGTGTCCGCGCGGACTGCGACATCGACCCGATGCCGTTGTAGCTGGTCGCGTTTCGCGAGGTTGCCCGGCCGGTCGCTCAATGGGTGAACCGGCCCAGCCAGCCGGCGATCGCTTCGACGGACGGAGTCGATCCCGGTTCTTCGCGCAGGAGGCGATGCACCGCCCGGACCACTTCCGGGCGGTGCAGTAATGCTCGGGCCGCTGGTCCAGTACTCCTGGCTGCCAAAGCCAGTCCCAGCCCCGTCAGAGCCGCGGGGTCGTCCGGGTTGGCGGCCAGGAGCTGCCGGTATCCGGCCGCGGCTTCGTCCGCCCGCCCGGCCACGAACTGCAGATCGGCTTCCGTGGCACCAGGAACAGCGGACCCGTGTGCGGCGAACCGCGCGCGACCGTCGACGCCGAGGCGGAGCCGGATCAGGTCCGTGCGGGCGTCGTGCCAGTCACCGTCCGGCACCGGTGTCGGCGAGGGCTCCGACAAAGCCGCGGCGGCGGAATCCGGTCGTGCGATCCCGGCCCGCCAAGCAGCTGCCAATTCCGCCACCGTGCCGGGATCGGGCCGCAAATGCCTGGTTCGCCAAGCCGCGTAGTGATCGGCGGCTGCGAGACGCGCCCAAGTCCGAGGAGCACCGGATACCGATTCCTTCTGCCACGGAAGCAGCTTCTCGGCGACACCGTCCAAGAACCGGCGGCCGGCAGCAGTGAGACTCTCGTCCGTGCGGACCACAGTCAGCGTGCGCCAGACCTGTCCACGCCACAAGGCGAATTCGAACGCGGCGAGTTCGTTGTCCGGCTCCGCCGCGGCGAGGGCACGCCAGAACGACGTCACACCGAAAAAGGCGTAAATGCCGTGGAGTACACCTCCGACGGGGCGTGGGTCGTCCCGCCACGGTGCATACAACCGCTCTCTCGGGTCGTCGTGGTTCAGCCGCACGAGGTGGAGCAGGCCACCGAGCCGGATGTGCTGGAATTCGTGGACGAGCGCGGCGGCGAGCGGCGCGGGATCCTCGCCGTAGGAGATGATCGCGCTCCCGAAAGCCTCGCCGGTCGACGCGCTGGGCAGCCGGAACGGCACAGCGGGTTCGGGAACCAGCGAGTCGAGGCCGACGGGGAGAGCTTCCGCGACCGCGGGAAGATGCCTGGTGAGCAGCCGCCATGCGTCTGCGAGCACCGTTCGCCAGGATTCGATTTCGACGGGGCTCAATCGTTCCGGCTGGATCGGCTCGTACAGCCCGCGGTACGGATCCAGGTCGTCGATGCGCACGGGGAGCCGCCGGCCGTCGGACCACGCCACGGCTTCGCGTACGCCGAGCCAGCCCGGCGCGTCGGCGGACGTGTTCGCCGGCAGGCGGACTCGTGATCGCGAGTTGCTGATTTCCACGCGTCCGTGGCTTCCCCGGATGCGGGCGACCGAAAACGGCGCCTCGGTGCGCAGGTGCGCGAGACCGAGGGTCGGCAGGGCTGCCTTTCCCTGCCACACCGGTAGTTCCGCCTCGAACGGAATTCCGCCGCGCACCGCCGCCGCCGCGGCCAGGCAGTGCAGGTGACCGAGGTGCACCCAGAACGGGCAGACTCCGGTGATGTCCTGCCGGCAAAGCCGCGTGGTGTAGCCCGCCCACGTCCCGGTGTAGGGGTGGGCGAGGATCGTTTCGAGCGCGTGCGGCGCCGCTCGTTCGACTCGCGCCAGCAATTCCCACGCGATTTCGGGCGACGGCAGCGGCCGGTATGAGTCTTCGGACTTCGCCGACACCTCGACCAGGCTCCGCAAAAGCAGGAGGCGACGGCTCCGTTCGGCGGCACGCAGCTTGCGGACCGGTTCGGGGCCGCCTTCGCCGCGTGCCACGGCGTCGAAATCCGCCCAGGGCAATTGGTGACGAGACAAGCCGCCGGCGGACTCGATCGTTTCGTCGGCTGCCTCGCTGCGCCACATCAGTCGACCCGCTTGGCCTGACTGCCGCTCGCGGTGACTTGGATGTGCGAAGCCCGTTCCACCGCATGCCGCAATGACTTGCGCAGTTCGCCGCCGTCCAGGGTGCGCAGTCTGGTGAGGGAGACGCCGCCGAGGTCGAGGAGCTCGGATTCGATTCCGTCTTCTGCGCCGGAACGAGCTGCTTGCATCGCGCTTTTCCCCTTCCGCAGGGAGAGCGGACCCCGTCGGCCCGTTTCGATTGTCCCGCATTCCGGGCCGTTTCGACAGGGACGGACGCCGTGCGCCGATCAGGCTACGTCCAGCACCGTGTGCAGGAGGGTCGTCAGCTCCGCCGCGAAGTGGGGGCGGGCCGCCACCCGGCGGGTGCGTGCGAGGTCGTTTGCGATGGTCAGCGCCGCGTGCACGGTGATTTTCGCTTCCCGCGGCGGCAGCGAAGGACGTACTGCGGAAAGCAACGTGACCCACTGCGCGACGTAATCGCGTTGCACGCGCAACAGATCCGCTTTGTCGCGGTCGGGCATCGTGACGCGGTCCGCCGAGAACGACACGAGCAGTTCCGGCGTGTGCAGAATCGTGTGCACGTACGACTCCGCCAGGCGGCGCAGGGCGGTGTGTTCGTCCGGGGCCTGGAGCGCGCGCTCGGCCGCGAGCGCCAGCCGGTCCGCCGCGCGGTGGCCGATCGCCACCATGAGAGCCGCCTTGCTCGGGAAGTGGCGGTAGACGCTCGGGCCCGCGATGCCCGCCGCCGCGCCGATGTCCTCCATGCTGACGTCGTGGAAGCCGCGCTGGGCGAACAGCGCCGTCGCTTCCGCCAGGACCTGCTCGCGGCGGGACGGCGTGCCCAGGCTCAGTGCCGCGGGAACCGGCGGCGCGGACGGCGACGGGAGTGTGGCGTTCAGCACACCGAGCGCCAGTTCGACCAGTAACTGGGCGAAGCGGCGGCGTGCCACCGACGTGTGGTGCACCGAGACGCTGCCGAACACCGACAGCGCCGCCCAGCACAGCAGCTCCGCGTCCTCGCCGGGCAGGTCGGGGCGCCGCGCGAGCAGCGCCTTCGACCACGCCGTGAGCGCCAGCGCCGAGCGGCGCGCGATCTCCCGCTGGTCCTCCTTGGGCAGGTGGCGGCCCTCCCAGCGCCAGAGCGCCGCGATTTCCCGGCGCTCGACAGCCTGCGCCGCGAGCTGGCGGAGGAGGGATTCCAGCTGGTCGGAAGGCTCAACGGAGTCCGACAGCGCTTCCGCCGTCGCCGTCTCCAGGTCCTCGAAGCCACTGAGGACGACGTACGCCAGGATCGCCTGCTTGTCCGCGAAGTGGCGGTACAGCGCGGGGCCGGTGACGCCCGCCGCGTCCGCGATGTCCTTGATGCCGACCCCGGGGAAGCCGCGCGCGCGGAACAGCTCCGCCGCCACCGCGGCCAGCTGGGCCTTGCGGTCGCGGGGGCGCGCGGTGCGCTCGACGTCGGTCATGGTGAGTGAACGATAGCGGTTAACGGCACACCTGCAACCCATTGACACCATGGGGTTATCCGGCGATATGTTAATGGCCATTAGCCCTACTGGCCGGTATCATCGGTCACGGTACGAAGACGTCCCACACGCTCGCGAGGAGTTGTTCTGTGAGTAGCGAGGCCTACATCTACGAGGCGATCCGCACGCCTCGCGGCAAGAACAAGGGCGGTGCCCTGCACGGCACCAAGCCGGTCGACCTGGTGGTCGGCCTGATCGAAGAGCTCAAGGTCCGCCACCCGAACCTCGACCCCGCGGTGATCGACGACGTCGTACTCGGCGTCGTCTCCCCGGTCGGCGAGCAGGGCGCGGTCATCGCGCGCACCGCCGCGCTGAACGCCGGTCTCCCCGAGACCGTCGCCGGTGTGCAGCTCAACCGCTTCTGCGCCTCCGGCCTGGAAGCCACCAACACCGCCGCGCAGAAGATCCGCTCCGGCTGGGACAACCTGGTCATCGCCGGCGGCGTCGAGTCGATGTCGCGCGTGCCGATGGGCTCCGACGGCGGCGCGCTGTTCATGGACCCGGCCACCGCGTACGACAACTACATCGTCCCGCAGGGCACCGGCGCCGACCTGATCGCGACCATCGAGGGCTTCTCCCGCGAGGACGTCGACCGCTGGGCCGTCCGCTCGCAGGACCGCGCCGAGGCGGCCTGGTCCGGCGGCTACTTCGCCAAGTCCGTCGTCCCGGTCAAGGACATCAACGGCGTCACCGTGCTGGACCACGACGAGCACCGCCGTCCCGGCTCCACCGTCGAGGGCCTCGGCAAGCTCAAGCCGGCCTTCGCGGGCATCGGCGAGCTGGGCGGCTTCGACGCCGTCGCGCTGCAGAAGTACCACTCGGTCGAGAAGATCAACCACGTCCACACCGGCGGCAACTCCTCCGGCATCGTCGACGGCGCCGCGCTGGTGCTCGTCGGCTCCGAGCAGATCGGCAAGACCTTCGGGCTGACGCCGCGCGCCCGGATCGTGGCGACCGCGTCGATCGGCTCGGAACCGACGATCATGCTGACCGGCCCCACGCCGGCCACCGAGAAGGTCTTGAAGACCGCGGGCCTCAAGCCCGAGGACATCGACCTGTGGGAGCTCAACGAGGCGTTCGCGTCCGTCGTGCTCAAGTGGATCAAGGACCTGCACCTCGACGAGGACAAGGTCAACGTCAACGGCGGCGCGATCGCCATGGGCCACCCGCTCGGCGCCACCGGCGCGATGCTGGTCGGCACCGTGGTCGACGAGCTCGAACGGCGCCAGGCGCGCCGCGCACTGGTGACCCTGTGCATCGGCGGCGGCATGGGCGTCGCGACCATCATCGAGCGGGTGTGAGGACCACAATGGCCGAGAGCAAGACCATCCGCTGGGAGCAGGACTCCGACGGCATCGTCACCCTGACCCTGGACGACCCGAACCAGTCGGCGAACACGATGAACGCCGACTTCCGCGAGTCGCTCGGCGTGACCGTCGACCGCCTGGAGGCCGAGAAGGACTCCATCACCGGCGTCGTGATCACGTCCGCCAAGAAGACGTTCTTCGCCGGCGGCGACCTGAACGACCTCATCCAGGCCAAGCCGGAGAACGCGGTCGAGCTGACCGAGGGCAGCACCCTGATGAAGGGGCAGATGCGCCGCATCGAGCAGCTCGGCAAGCCGGTCGTCGCGGCGATCAACGGCGCCGCGCTCGGCGGCGGCCTCGAGATCGCGCTGGCGACGCACCACCGCATCGCCGCCGACGTCAAGGGCAGCCAGATCGGCCTGCCCGAGGTGACGCTGGGCCTGCTGCCCGGCGGCGGTGGCGTCGTGCGCACCGTGCGCCTGCTCGGCATCCAGAGCGCGCTGCTGAACGTCCTCCTGCAGGGCCAGCGCCACCGCCCGGCCAAGGCGCTCGAACTCGGCCTGGTGCACGAGCTCGTCGGCACGGTCGAGGAGCTCGTCCCCGCCGCGAAGGCGTGGATCAAGGCGAACCCCGAGGGCGGCGTCCAGCCGTGGGACGTCAAGGGCTACAAGATCCCGGGCGGCACCCCGTCGAACCCGAGCTTCGCGGCCAACCTGCCGGCGTTCCCGGCGAACCTGCGCAAGCAGATCAAGGGCGCGAACATGCCGGCGCCGCGGGCGATCCTGGCCGCCGCGATCGAGGGCGCGCAGGTCGACTTCGACACCGCGATCACGATCGAGACGCGCTACTTCATCCACCTCGCCACCGGCCAGGTCTCGAAGAACATGACGAAGGCGTTCTTCTTCGACCTGCAGACCATCAACTCCGGCGGCTCCCGCCCGGACGGCTTCGAGAAGTACACGGCCAAGAAGGTCGGCGTGCTCGGTGCCGGGATGATGGGCGCGGCGATCGCGTACGTGTCGGCGAAGGCCGGCATCGACGTCGTCCTCAAGGACGTCTCGCAGGAGGCGGCCGAGAAGGGCAAGGGCTACGCGGAGAAGCTGGAGCAGAAGGCGCTTTCGCGCGGCAAGACCACGCAGGAGAAGTCGGACGCGCTGCTGGCGAAGATCAAGCCGACCGCCGACCCGGCCGACTTCGCGGGCGTCGACTTCGTCATCGAGGCCGTGTTCGAGAGCGTCGAGCTGAAGCACAAGGTGTTCGGCGAGATCGAGAGCGTCGTCAACGCCGACGCGGTGCTGGGCTCCAACACCTCGACGCTGCCGATCACCACGCTCGCCGAAGGCGTGCAGCGGACCGAGGACTTCATCGGGATCCACTTCTTCTCGCCGGTGGACAAGATGCCGCTGGTCGAGATCATCTGCGGTGAGAAGACGTCGCCGGCGACGCTGGCCAAGGTCTTCGACTACACGCTGCAGATCAAGAAGACCCCGATCGTCGTCAACGACAGCCGCGGTTTCTTCACCTCGCGCGTGATCGGCACGTTCATCAACGAGGCCGTCGCCGCGCTGGGCGAGGGTGTCGAGCCGGCGTCGATCGAGCAGGCCGGTTCGCAGGCGGGCTACCCGGCGCCGCCGCTGCAGCTGATGGACGAGCTGACGCTGACCCTGCCGCGCAAGATCCGCAAGGAGACCCGCGAGGCGATCGAGGCCGCGGGCGGCACGTGGAAGGCGCACGCGTCCGAGGCCGTGATCGACCGGATGCTGGACGAGTACGACCGCAAGGGCCGCTCGACCGGCGCGGGCTTCTACGAGTACGACGCCGAGGGCAAGCGCGTGGGCCTGTGGCCGGGCCTGCGTGACGCGTTCAAGTCCGGCTCGACGGAAGTGCCGTTCGAGGACCTCAAGGAGCGGATGCTCTTCGCCGAGGCGCTCGAGACGGTGAAGTGCTTCGACGAAGGCGTGCTGACGTCGGTCGCGGACGCCAACATCGGCTCGATCTTCGGCATCGGCTTCCCGGCGTGGACCGGCGGTGTCATCCAGTACATCAACCAGTACGAGGGTGGCCTGCAGGGCTTCGTCGACCGGTCCCGCGAGCTCGCGGCCCGGTACGGCGACCACTTCGAGCCGCCGGCCTCGCTGGTCGAGAAGGCCGCCAAGGGCGAGATCTACGAATAAGGGCTGGACCGTCGAAGGCCGTCACTCCGGTGGCGGCCTTCGTCGTGTCCGCCAGTTTGTCCGCGCGCGTTCGCCCAACGGTCACTGAACGCGCGTTAACCTCCGCCCATGCGCAGTTCCCTGACGGTGGCGCTCGCCGCCGCCCTGTTCGCCTCCGCGTTGACAACGATGTCAGCAGCCGCCGATCTGAGTCCCGCCGACTTCGTCGACCCGCTGATCGGCTCGGCCGGGGACGGCAACACCTATCCCGGGGCGGTCGCGCCGTTCGGGATGCTCTCCTGGAGCCCGACCAGCACGCGCGGCGACCAGACGTCCACCGGCGCCGCCAACGGGTATCAGTACGACACCACCCGCGTCCGCGGCTTCGCGTTAACGCACGTTAACGGCGCCGGCTGCAATCCCGGCGCCGCCGGGGACGTGCCGATCCTGCCGTTCGCCGGCGACGTCACCTCCTCGCCGACCGCCGACACCACCGACGCGGTGTACGCGAGCAACTTCAGCCACGCGGACGAGAGCGCGTCGCCGGGACGGTACCGTCTCGGCCTGGCCAACGGCGTCACGACCGACGTCGCGGCGACCGAGCGCACCGCGATCGGCACGCTGGCCTACCCGGCGGGCAAGCCCGCGAGCCTGCTGTTCCGCACGTCGAACTCGCTCAACGGCAGCGAGGACGCCGAAACGCACCTCGACCCGGCGAACCGCCGGGTCACCGGGTCGGTGCTGACCGGCGCGTTCTGCGGGCGCCGCGCGAACGGCGGGGTCAACAACCGCAAGTCCTACTACCGCCTGTACTTCACCGCGCGGTTCGACCAGCCCTTCACCGGCACCGGGACGTGGAAGGACGCGACGCTGCAGCCCGGCGGTCTCGACCAGACCGGCGGCGAAGGTTACGCGACGGGCAAGGACCGCGCGGGACGCGGCTCGGGCGGTTACGTCACCTTCGCGCCCGGCAGCAAGGTCACCATGCGGATCGCGATCTCGTACGTCTCCCTCGACGGCGCCGAACGCAACCTGCGCGCGGAGCAGCCGCCGAAGTCCACCGTGGACAGCGTCGCCGGCGCGACGAAGCGGGCCTGGAACACCGAACTGAGCCGGATCGACGTCGGCGGCGGCACCGCCGGCCAGCGGATCGTCTTCACCACCGCGCTCTACCACGGCCTTCAGCAGCCCAACCTCGTCAGCGACGTCGACGGCCGGTACCTCGGGATGGACTGGCAGGTCCACCGCGTCGAACCGGGGCAGGACGCGCAGTACTCCAACTTCTCCGGCTGGGACCAGTACCGCGCCCAGATCCAGCTGTTGGCGCTGCTCGAACCGCGCGTCGCCGGGAACTTCGCGCAGTCGCTCTACAACTACGCGAAGCAGAACGACGGCGTCTGGGACCGCTGGGTGCACGTCAACGGCGCGACGCACGTGATGACCGGCGATCCGTCGGCGGCGACGCTCGCGACGTTCTACACGATGGGCGTCCGCAACTTCGACTACCGCGGCGCGTTCGAGTCGCTGTACCGGCAGGCGACCGTCCCGCGGCCCGAAGGCCTGCAGGACGGCGGTTGTCCGGGCCAGTGCGTCGGCCAGCGGCCGAACCTTACGCAGTACGTCACGTCGCACTACGCGCCGAACGACGTCTGCCATTGCTGGGGTGGCGCCGCCGAGACGCTCGAAGACGCGGTCGCGGACTCTGCAATCGGACATTGGGCGGAACAGCTCGGGCGGACCGGCGAAGCCGCGGAGCTGCGCGCACGCGGCGCGTACTGGCGGAACGTCTTCAACCCGGAGACCGGTTACGCGCAGGCGCGCAACCTCGACGGCAGCTGGGTGACGCCGTTCGACCCGGCGAGCGACCGCGGGTTCGCGCAGGGCAGTGCGGCGGCTTACACGTGGATGGTCCCGCAGGACGTCTCCGGTCTCGCCGACGCGATGGGCGACAAGGCGAACGCCGTCACCCGGCTCGACGGGTTCTTCCACGACGGAGCAGGCAACTGGCAGCTCAAGGGCGGCGGGCCGCTCAAGTACGACCCGACGAACGAGCCCGACATCCACGCGCCGTGGCTGTACAACGAGCTCGGGCAGCCAGCGAAGACGCAGGAGACCGTCCGGCAGCTGGTGAACTCCGTCTACACGACCGGCCCGGCCGGCCTGCCCGGCAACGACGACCTCGGCACGATGTCCGCCTGGTACGTCTTCGCGGCGCTCGGGATCTACCCGCGCACGCCGGGCACGGGCGAGCTGCTGCTGTCGAGCCCGCTGTTCGCGACCGCCGTCGTGCGGCCGGCGGGTGCGGCGCCGATCCGGATCACGACGTCCGGGAGCGGGAAGTACGTCGCCGACGTCCGGCGCGGCGGACGGCCGCAGCGCGACTGGAAACTCGACGCGTCATTCCTGCGCACCGGCGGCACGCTGGAATTCCGCTTGTCCGAGACGCCGACGGCCTGGGGGCGCTGATCACCCGATCGGGTTTACCGCCGTCGCGGGTACGGTCTGCGGGGTGGTTTCGCCCGTTCACAGAACGATCTTCTTGATCGACGTCGAAAAGTACGGCGCCGCGGAGAGAACGACACCCGACCTGCTCGCGTTGCGGAGCGGTCTGTACGAGGCATTGGAAAAGGCCTTTCTCGACTGCGGCCTGCCCTGGCAGGAGTCACGGCTCGACGACGCGGGGGACGGCGTGTTCGTCCTCGTGCCCGCCACCGTGCCCAAATCCGCTTTCGTGGAGCGGTTTCCGACCGCGCTCGCGGAGGCCGTACGCGCGCACAACGCCCGGCACCCGAAGCAGGCGCAGATCCGCGTTCGGGTCGCCCTGCACGCCGGGGAAATCGCCTACGACGAGCACGGAGTGGCGTCGCGGGCGATCATCAAGGCCTATCGGCTGCTCGACGCGAAGGTGCTGAAGAAAGCACTCGCCAAATCGGACGGCGTGCTGGCGCTCGTCATGTCCAAATGGTTTTTCGAAGAGGTGGTGAAACAGAGCGCGCACGCGAAGGCCGACACCTACCGGCGGGTCAAGGTGAAGGTCAAGGAGACCCGCGAAACCGCCTGGATCGCCCGGCCGGACGACCCCTACCCGCCACTGGCCCGCCGGACCTGGCTGCGGTGGCTGGGCGTGGCAACCGTGGCCGCGCTCATCTCCGCCGCCGCGGTCGTCCTGTGGCCCGGCGACGACAGCTTCCTCGGCGACCCGCGCACCGCCGACCCGTGCGCGCTGACCTACGCCGAAGCGCTGACCGCCTACGGGACGGTCGAGACGTTCGAGGACTACGGCAACTTCAACCGCTGCGACGCGCTCGTGTACCTGACGCGGGACCGCGAGCAGTTCGTCGACGTGCGCGTCGAGTTCGCGAAAGGCGGCTCGGACCCGAGCCTGCCGGTGCAGCGGGAAGGCACACTGGGGATCCAGCGCCCGCCCGCGCAGCCGGACAACTGCGTCCGGCTGGTGCTCCTGCCGGACGACGAACAGGTGATCTTCCAGGCTCGCGAGACCGGCGAGCGGCCGGTCGACCTGTGCGGGATGACCGAGACGGTCCTGGCGAGCGCTCTGCTGAAACTGCGGCAGGGCGAGATCGCCCGGCGCGAGCTGCCCGCCGGCTCGCTCGCGGGGAAGGACGCATGCGCGCTGGTAGACGCCGCCGCGGTGACGGCCGCCGTCGGCGCCGGGCCGCTGGAGCGGACGCCGGACTTCGCGAACTGGGGCTGCGACTGGGACTACACCGACCGGCCCGGGGTGGTGAAGGTGCTCTTCGACCGCACCGAAGCCGAGGGTCTCGACGGCACACCGGTCGAGCTGCCCGGCTTCGCGGCGCGGGTGTGGGCCGCGAAGCGCAGCGACACGAGCTGCACGGTCTCGATCGTCTACCGCCAGTACACCGACCCGAACCACGTGCTGACCGACGAGCTCGTGCTCGTCGACGTCGAGAAGAGCGACGAGCCGCCGGACCGGTTGTGCACCCCGGCCCGGCAGCTGGCGGACACCGTCGCGCGGCGCTTGCGGGCCTAAGGCTCGAGCGCGAGGTGCGGGAGCCGCCGGTCCAGCCACTTCGGCAACCACCAGGCCCGCTCGCCGAGCAACCGCATGATCGCCGGCACGACCAGGCAGCGGATCACCAGTGCGTCCAGCAGCACCGCGACCGCGAGGCCGAGACCGAACTGCGCCAGCATCCGCGACGGATCGAGCAGGAACGCGCCGAACACCAGCACCATGATCGCGCCGGCCGCGGTGATCACGCCGCCGGTCGCGGCGAGCCCTTCGCGCACCGCGAGCCGCGCGTCGCCGGTGCGCCGCCACTCCTCGTGCATCCGCGACACCAGGAACACCTCATAGTCCATGGACAGCCCGAACACGATCGCGAAGATCATCACCGGCACGAAGGCCTCGATCGGACCGGACTGCGCGCCGAGCCGGCCGTCGCCGAACACCAGCGTCATCACGCCGAGCGAAGCGCCGATGCTCAGCAGGTTCAGCAGCGCCGCCTTGAGCGGGATCAGCACCGACCGGAACACGACCATCAGCAGCAGCGCGGACAACCCGACGACGACCAGCACGAACAGCGGCAGCCGGGCGGCGACGGCGTCCGCGAAGTCCGTCGCGGCCGCGACCTGCCCGCCGACCAGGTAGTGCCCCGGGAGCGCCGGCAGGACCTCGGTCCGCAGCCGCGTCACCAGCTCGGCGGTCGCCGCGTCCTGCGGCGACGTCGTCGGGAAAGCGAGGACGGTCCGGCCCATCGGCGGCAGCGCGCGGGCGATCCCCGGCGTCGACGCCAGCCGTTGCTGCAGCGCGACGGCGTCGCCTTCTGCCGCGACGACCGCGAGCGGGCCGCTGAAGCCCGGGCCGAAGCCCTCCGCCAGCAGGTCGTACGCCTTGCGCGTGGTGGACCCGGCCGGGTCGGTGCTCGCGTCGGCGAACCCGAGCCGCATGCCCAGCGCCGGGATGGACAGTCCGACGAGGAGCAGCAGGCCGATCGCCAGCGGTGCCGCGGGCCGCCGCTGGACGCCGTCCGCGAGCCGGCGCCACGCCCGGCCGTGCTCGCGCTTCTCCGCGTGCCGCCGGATCCCGCGTTCGAGCCGCTTCCCGAACAGCGAAAGCAACGCCGGGAGCAGCGTCACCGACGCGAGCATCGTCATCAGGACGGTCAGCGCGACCGACAGCGCGACGCCGCGCAGCCCGCCGAGCCCCAGCGCGAGCAGGCCGAGCAGCGCGATGATCACCGTCGTCCCGGCGAACAGCACCGAGCGGCCGGCGGTGTCGAGCGCGCGTCTCGCCGCCGCTTCGCGGTCGAGGCCGTTCAGGATCTCCGTGCGGTAGCGGGAGAAGACGAGCAGCGCGTAGTCGACGCCAACCCCGAAGCCCACCAGCATCATCAGCGGCGAGGTGTAGCTCGCGATGTCGACGTAGTGCGAGACGACCGTGATCACGCCGAGCGTGCTGCCGACGGCGAACACCGCGGTGATGACCGGCAGCCCGGCCGCGAGCAGCGAGCGGAACAGGAACACGAGGATGACCAGCGCGGCGAGCAGTCCGACGCCTTCCGAGGGCCCGCCACCGCCGGAGATGCGCTTGATGGGCTCCCCGGCGAGCGCGGCCTCGACGGGACTGCGCTCGACGACGCCGGCGAACTTCACGATGTCGTCGTAGGGCAGGTCGGCCGAGGCCGCGTCGAACGTGACGGTCGCGTAGCCGATCCGGCCGTCGGCCGACAGCGTGTCGAACGGCCCGGTCACCGACCGGACGTGCGGCTGCAATCGGACATCGTCCAGAACAGCTTCGATCGCGCCGCGCCGCGTCTCGAGCCCGCTGTCGTCCCGGAACACGATCTGCGCGCTCGTGTCCGATTGCGCGGTGTTCCGCAGCAGGTCGACGACCTGCTGGGACTCGGTTCCGGGCAGCGAGTTGTCGTCGTGGAACGCGGCTCCGGTGAGCCGCGAGGTGAGCGTGACGCCGATGAGGAGCAGCGCCCAGAGCGCGACGGCGAGCCACCGGTGGCGCTGCGCCCAGCCGGCCAGCTTCGCCAGGCTTCCCCCGGTGGGGCGAGTGATGGTGTCCATGGCGGACAAGGATTCGCGTCCGGGGGCCTGCTCCGCGTCGAGCACGGGAGGACACTTGCGCTGCTCCCGGCGGAGTCCCTTAAGGCTCGTCCCGTACTCCCGGGGGAGTACGGATCAGGGGTTCACCCAGCGCGGCGTCACCGCGCCGGACTCGTAGGCGAGCACGACGAGCTGCGCCCGGTCGCGCGCGCCGGTCTTGGTCATGATGCGGCTGACGTGGGTCTTCGCCGTCGCCGGGCTGAGCGTGAGCTCGCGCGCGATCTCGTCGTTCGACAGGCCCGCCGCGACCAGGGACAGCACTTCGCGTTCGCGGTCGGTCAGCCGGTCCAGCGCCGGGGGCGGCGCCGGGCGGGTGCCGCGCGAGGCGAACTCCGAGATCAGCCGCCGGGTGATCGACGGCGCCAGCAGCGCGTCGCCGCGCGCGACCACGCGCACCGCGTGGATCAGCTCCTCGGGCTCGGTGTCCTTGACCAGGAACCCGCTCGCGCCCGCGCGCAGGGCGCCGTAGACGTCTTCGTCGAGGTCGAACGTCGTAAGAATGACGACCTTACTGTGTACGGCCGGGTCTTCGAGGAGGTGCCGCGTCGCGGCCAGGCCGTCGAGCACCGGCATGCGGATGTCCATCAGCACGACGTCCGGACTGTGCTCGTGCGCGGCCTGCAGCGCCTCACGGCCGTCCGCGGCTTCGGCCACGACGGTGATGTCGTCCTCGCCGTCCAAAATGGACCGGAAGCCGGCCCGCACCAGCCGCTGGTCGTCGACGAGCAGGACCCGGATCATCGGCCCATCATCGCACCGGCAGCCGCGCGCGCACCCGGTAACCGCCGCCTTCGCGCGGCGCGGCGGTCACTTCGCCGCCCAGCGCCCGGGCCCGTTCGGCCATTCCGCGGATCCCGTTCCCCGGCGGCGCGTCCCCGCCGCGGCCGTCGTCGTCGACCTGCACGGACAGCTCGTCGGCGCGGTACCCGAGCCGCACGACGACGGTCTTCGCGGCGGCGTGCTTGGCGACGTTGGTCAGCGCCTCCTGCACCACGCGGAACGCGGCGTGCTCGACGTCCGGCGGCAGGTCCCGGGCGACACCGTCGATCTCGGTGCGCACGGTCAGCCCGGACGCCCCGACCGACTCGGCCAGCTCCGCGACCCGGTCCAGCGCGGGGCGTGCGGTCCGGAGCATCCCGAGCGTCGCGCGCAACTCCTGGAGTGCGGTCTTGCTGGCGTCTTTGATCGCCCCGAGGGCTTCCTCGGCCTGCGCGGGGTCCCGGCGGTGCAGCGCGGCGCCGGCCTGGACGTTGATCAGCGCGAGGTGGTGGCCCAGGACGTCGTGCAGTTCGCGCGCGATCCGGAGCCGCTCGTCGGTGGCCCGCGCCCGCGCTTCGGCCTCCTTCGTCCGCTCGGCTTCGGCTCGGAAGTGCGCGACGGCGCCGCCCGCGACCAGCGCGACGAACCAGCCGGTCATGAGGAAGAACGCGAAGTTGTCGACGTGCCGCCCGGTCCGTGAGCTGATCTCCCCGACCGCGACTCCGGCCATCGCGGCGACGGCGAGCAGCGCGGCCCCGCGGATCCGCCCGGCCGCGGCGGCGGCGAAGAGCGCGTACGCGAAGGCGAGGAGAACGAGCCCGTCCGGGTCGGTCAGCGGGTAGTACAGCGCGCAGCAAACGAGCGTTAACCCGGCGACGCTCAGCGGGTACGTCCGGCGGAAGAACAGCGCGGCGCAGCAGAGGACGGTGAGCGCCCACCCGAGCGCGGCGTGGTGCGGGGGCTTGGCGCCGTCGTTCAGGACGGCGAAGAGCGAGCCGACGAGCACGGCGACGGTGACCGCGAGCTCGGCCGCGTAGCGCCGCAACCAGGACATGCGCCGAGTTTAGGCGGCGTAACAAACCCTCCCGGCCGAGCGACTCCGGCGGCATTGATTCGTGTTGCTAAGGAGTCATCGTGAGCAAGAAACTGGGGTTGATCCTGGCCGCCGGCCTGCTGGTGGCGGGCTGTGGCGTCGGCGCGGTGCCGCCGAAGGACGCGGGGCAGGTCGGGGTCCTCGACGCTCCGACGTCGTCGACCTACCAGACGCCGTCGACGTCGGTCCCGGTCACGACCGAAGCGCCGGTGACCACCTCCGAAGCGGCGGCCGTCACGACCACGCCGACCACCCCGCAAGCGGCCGTGCCGAAGCCCAAGACCGCCCCGAAAAGCATCCCGAAGACCACCGCGCAGGCCGCGCCGAAGCCCGCCGAGTGCGGCGCCGACTACTACCGGAACTCCGACGGCAACTGCGTCCACCGGCCCAGCGACAACCCGTCCGGCGCGACGGCGCTCTGCAAAGACGGGAGCTACAGCTACAGCCAGCACCGCTCCGGGACCTGCTCCGGGCACGGGGGAGTCCGCACCTGGCTGTGACGAAACCGCCACTCGGACGGAATCCCGCCACCCCGTGGGTACAGTGCATGAAGTTGCATGATGCGTACTAACTACACACCGTGGGGGTGTTGGTGTCCCGTCCCGAGCGGTCCGGCCGCGCGATCGTCGTCGTGCTCGCTTCGTGCGGGCTCGTCGCGTCGTTCATGCAGACGCTGGTCGTGCCGCTGATCCCGGTCTTCCCGCGGCTGCTGAACGCTTCGCCCGCCGACGCGTCCTGGGTGGTCACCGTGACGCTGCTGGCCGCCGCCGTCATCACCCCGGTCAGCGGGCGGCTCGGCGACCTCTACGGCAAGCGGCGGATGATCCTGGTCAGCCTCGCGCTGCTCATCGCCGGCTCGGTCGTGTCCGCGACGACGAGCGCGCTCGCGTTCCACATCATCGGGCGCGGGCTGCAGGGCTGCGCGATGGGCGTGATCCCGCTCGGCATCAGCATCATGCGCGACGAGCTCCCGCCCGAACGCGTCGGCGGCGCGATCTCGCTGATGAGCGCGACGCTCGGGGTGGGCGGCGCGATCGGGCTGCCGGTCGCGGCCGTCGTCGCCGAGAACGCCGACTGGCACGTGCTCTTCTGGATGGCCGCCGGCCTCGGGCTCTTCTTCGCGCTGTTGATCCTCAAGTTCGTGCCGGAGTCGCCGCTGCGCACACCCGCGCCGTTCGACTACTTCGGCGCCTTCGGGATCGCCGCGGGCCTGGTCTGCCTGCTGCTGCCGGTGGTGAAGGGAGCCACCTGGGGCTGGACCAGCACGCCGACGCTGGGGTTCGCCGCGGCCGCCGTCGTCGTGCTGCTCGCCTGGGGCACCTACCAGCTGCGCCGGCGCGACCCGCTCGTCGACCTGCGGGTGTCCGCGCGCCGCCCGGTGCTGTTCACGAACCTCGCGTCGATCATGGTCGGCTTCTCGATGTACGCCATGGCGTTGTCGTTCCCGCAGCTGCTGCAGGCGTCGTCGGCGACCGGGTACGGCCTGGGCCAAACGATGGTGGAGTCCGGGCTGTCCCTGGCGCCGAACGGTCTCGTGATGATGCTGCTGTCGCCCGTTTCGGCGCGGCTCATCACCCGCTTCGGCCCGCGCCCGACCCTGATGACCGGCGCGCTGGTGATCGCCGCCGGGTACGTCTTCGCGATCCTGCTGATGGGCAACGCCTTCGAGCTGATCACGGCGTCGGTGATCATCGGTGCCGGCGTCGGCATCGCGTACGCGGCGATGCCCGCGCTGATCATGGGCTCGGTGCCGGTCACCGAAACGGCGTCGGCGAACGGCCTGAACTCCCTGATGCGCTCGGTCGGCACGGCGGTCTCCAGCGCGGTGATGGCCGCGATGCTGGCCCAGCTGACGATCACCGTCGGCGGGCTCTCGGTGCCGTCGCTGTTCGGCTTCCGGGCCACGTTCGCGGTGGCCGCGCTCGCCGCGCTGACCGGCGTGCTGCTCGCCGGGCTGGTGCCGAAGACGCGCACCGCGCCGGAGCTGGTCCCCGCCTAGTTCTTGCGCGCGACCAGCGCCAGCCCGCCGCTCTCGGCCGGGTCGGCAGGCACGTCCGCGGGGTCGTCCGGCCGCCACTCGGGGATGAACACGACGCCCGGGTCGAGGATCTCGAAGCCGTCGACCAGCGCGCGCAGCTCGTCGGCCGAGCGCGGGGTCACGGGGTTCGCGCTCTTCCGGTACATCGCCACGGCGCGGGCCGTGCCGTCGCTCTGCTGCTCGTACGTCGCGGACGACAGCGCGAGGTAGCTGCCGGGCGCGAGCGCGTCGCGGTAGGCGGCGATCAGCCGGGCCGGGTCCCGTTCGTCCGGGATGAAGTGCACGAACAGCGCCATCACGACCATCACCGGCTGGTCCAGGTCCAGCATCGTCTCGGTGATGTCGTGTTCGAGGACGTCGTCGGGGAACTCGGCGTCGGCGTGCACCATCGCGGCGTTCTCGTTGTCCTCGAGGACGATCTCGCTGTGCGCGACGGCGATCGGTTCGTTGTCGACGTAGACGATCCGCGCGGTGGGGTCGACCGCGTGCGCCACCTCGTGCACGTGCCCGACGGTCGGCATGCCCGACCCGATGTCGAGGAACTGCCGGATGCCCTGGTCCATCCCGAACCGGATGACCCGGCGCAGCCACTGCCGGTTCAGCCGCGCCCGCTCCCGCGCGTTCGGCTGCGCGGTCAGCACCTGCTCGGCGAACATCCGGTCGACGGCGTAGTTCAGCTGGCCGCCGAGGATGTAGTCGTACACCCGCGCGGGGTTCGGCTTGTCGAGGTCGATACCCCGTCTGGCGTACTCGTCTTCGCTCACTGCGGCTCCCGTGATCAGGGTGTGCGGCCGAGGATAACCGGACCGCGCCGCCTAGATCTTCCGCGCCACCAGCGCCAGCCCGCCCGAGCGCGCCGGCGGGTCCTCGAGCGGCTCGTCCGGGCGCCACTCCGGCGTGAACACCACGCCCGGCGGCAGGATCTCGAAGCCCTTCACGAGCGCGCTCAGCTCGTCGGGGGAGCGCAGCGTCAACGGCGTCCCGCTCTTCTCGTACAGCGAAACCGACCGCTGCGTCTCCTCGCCTTGTCCTTCCCAGGTCCCCGACGACAGCGCCAGGTAGCTGCCCGGCGCGAGCACGTCCCGGTAGCGGCCGATCAGCCCGGCCGGATCGCGGGAGTCCGGGATGAAGTGCACGAACGCGGCCATGATGACCATCACCGGCTCGCTGAAGTCGATCATCGCCTCGGTGGTCGGGTGCTCCAGCACCTCGTCCGGGTACTCGGCGTCGGCCTGGACCATCGCCGCGTTGTCGTTGTTCTCGAGGACGATTTCGCTGTGCGCGACGGCGATCGGTTCGTTGTCGACGTACACCACCCGCGACTCCGGGGCGACCGCCTGGACGACCTCGTGCACGTGCCCGACGGTCGGCATGCCCGACCCGATGTCGAGGAACTGCCGGATCCCCTGTTCCGCGCCGAACCGCGCGGCGCGGCGCAGCCACGCCCGGTTGGTCAGCGCCATGTGCTGCGCGTTCGGCAGCACCCCGAGGATCTGGTCGGCGAACATCCGGTCGACGGCGTAGTTGAGCCTCCCGCCGATCATGTAGTCGTACACGCGTGCCGCGTTCGGTCTTTCGAGGTCGATGCCCCGCTTCGCGTGTTCGTCTTCGCTCATCCGCCGCTCCCGGGCTCTGGGTGTGACGGGAGAATAGTCCGGTTCTACAGCAGCGGCGGTACCGCGGCGTCGATGAGGTGCGGACCGGGTTCGGCGAAGGCGCGCTGCAACTGCTCGGCGAGCTCCTCGGCGGTGGTCGCCCGCGTCGCGGGAACGCCCATGCCCTCCGCGATCTTCACGAAGTCCATGTCCGGGCGCGAAAGGTCGAGCAGCTCGTTCGCCTTCGGGCCGCCCGACGCCGCGCCGACGCGCTGCAGCTCCAGCCGCAGGATCGCGTACGCGCGGTTGTTGAGCACCACCGTCGTGACGTTGAGGTTCTCCCGCGCCTGCGTCCAGAGCGCCGAGATCGTGTACAACGCGCTGCCGTCCGATTGCAGGTTCAGGACGGGACGGTCCCGTCCCGCCACCGCCGCGCCGGTCGCGACCGGCATGCCGTAGCCGATCGCGCCGCCGGTGAGGGTCAGGACGTCGTGACGCGGCGCGCCCGCGGTCGCCGCCGGCAGCATCAGGCCGGACGTGTTGGCTTCGTCGGCGATGATCGCGTTCTCGGGCAGCAGCGCGCCGATGACGTCGACCCAGTTCTGCGGGGTCAGCGGCCCGGTCGGCAGCGCGGGCCGGGACGGCTGCTGCAGCACCGGCTCGGTGTCCGCGGCGACGAGCTCCGCGACCTCGTTCAGCGCGCGCGTGACGTCCTGGCCGACGGACGCGAGCGTGTGCACCTGCGCACCTTCCGGCGTAAGGTCGCTTGCCTTACCCGGGTAGGCGAAGAACGACACCGGCGCCTTCGTGCCCGCGACGACGAGGTGCTTGATCCCGTCGAGCTGGTACGCGACCTGTTCGGCGAGGTAGCCCAGACGCTCGATGTTCGGCAGGCCCGCACCGCGCTCCAGACGAGACGGGAACGTCTCGACGAAAGTCTTCGCACCGGTCGCGGCGGCGATGCGGCTCGCCGCGCGCAGCCCCTCCTCGC